>JAUXBS010000288.1 GCA_030619245.1 Clostridia bacterium
TACCGTGGCTTGCAAATACCCTTGCCCCGATAAAATAACTTAAGCCGGTACCAATAATTGAAAATAAGACCAGGAACACACCCATTCTTCTCTTTATAAACCCCATCGCGTCATCAAACATTCTTTCCAGCTGGTTCAGTTGTTCCCGGTTAAATTCTTTTTCTCCGCCCGGCAATGAAGCATTGCCGCTCCTATACGATTCCAGCGCGCGTTGATTATTATACTTCATATCCTCTATTAATACTTCCGCGGGATTAATTTTATAAATTAAATTCACTGAACCTGCCCACAATAAAACCAGGGCAATAAAAGTTGAGGAACCCAGCCCTATCACTTTAAAGGCTGAAAATCCCTGTTTAATAAGCATGCTCAACCCAAGCCCCGACAAACTAAAAATGAACAGATACGTATAGGCAAAAGGCACTATTGAAAAACCACCTGAAACTTCCGGGGGTTTTATGGCTAAAAACAATCCGAGCGCAGCCAGGCCCAATAATCCCGGCCCATATCCCCACCGAAGTATAATCAATACAACCGGCAGGTATGAGAGAAAAATCACTCCGGGTATCATCAAACCTAAATAGATCAGGCATAAAGAAACCAGAATACACCAGAAAATCCCTGATGATTTCTCATCAACCTTAAGTTTCATTTTTCAATATAAGGCACCAGTCCCATGAATCTTGCCCTTTTTATCGCCCTTGAAAGAAATCTCTGATGCCTGGCGCAGGTGTTCGTAACCATCCTGGGCAGTATTTTACCCCTATCCGTCATATACCTCTTGAGCAGATTAATATCCTTATAATCAATTCCCTTTATCTTCTTGACGCAGAAAAAGCATGCTCTCTTTCTGGGATAACCACCACGCTGATTTCTCCTGTACGGCTTTTTCCCATAAGTATCCCGTTTACGCTCTGTAGTTCTTTTCTCTTCCGGCATATTCACTTCCCTCCAGTCTTAGAATGGAACATCATTTACATCTTTGGTTTTTGTGTTATTGGAACCCTCTTCATTGTTTTTTGATTTTTCATCTTCGGGCTTCTTATTAACGGGCTTGTTATCAAGCATTTGAAGATGATTGATAATGATTTCAGTAATATGGCTGGTAGTGCCCTCTTTGTTTTCCCAGGAACGGGTCCGAAGCCTGCCTTCGACATAAATACGATTGCCTTTTTTTAAATACTTTATACAGAACTCAGCCAGCTGCCTCCAGGCCACTATTCTGTGCCAGTCAGTCCTTACCTGGGGATTACCGTCCTTGTCCTTCCACGCCTCGTTGGTTGCTATGTTGAAGTTTGCGACAGCATCACCATTAGGTGTATAACGCGACTTTGGATCATCCCCCAGCCTTCCAATCAAAATAACCCTGTTTATCGTACCCCTGGCCATTTTATACCTCCCTTCTTATTTGTTTTCTTCTTTTTCAATTTCCTGCTTCTGCTCTACGCTATCTGCTTTTTCAATTTCCTGCTTCTGCTCTACGCTATCTGCTTTTTCAATTTCCTGCTTCTGCTCTACGCTATCTGCTTTTTCA
>JAUXBS010000098.1 GCA_030619245.1 Clostridia bacterium
GCGCCACAACAATATCAATGGTCCCGCCTTCGAAAGCCGTATTTGTGAAAATCATCTCGTAATTATAAGTGCTTGGCACTCCGCCCGGGAAGGCTCCGCTGGAATCCATCAATGAATTGCCTTCATCATCAATATAGTAGTAGGTTTCTGTTGATGTTTCATCGCCTATTTTCGCGGTGACCAGGTATCCGCCATTACTGTCGATTGTATCAGTCAACTTAATCTCTTCTTTGAGACCGTCTTTATCTAATCCTATTACTACATCATCACCAACCGTCCAACTTCTGTTATCCACATCGGATGACAGGTCGGGCCTGTGGTACTTATACTGGGTGACATCATTTATCGTGTATACGTAATCTTCAAAAATAGTTTCATATCCTTTATAATCATAGCTTTCAGTGTCAGAGTCCGTGACAGAAGTCCCCCCGGTGGCTGTCCATACCACTTCATCCTGGGTGTTGGATACAATGTTATAGATTTCCAGCAGCTGGTTTTCCGGCATGGAAGCACTCTTATACATGTCCTTTGCCAGGCTTGAGAATTCTGCGGGGTCTGTCGGTAAATCATTTTCAAAGGTTGAAATGTTCTGGAAGTAATCAAGCCTGTCGCCGTCTTCTCTTTCATTAAGTATCATGACTTTGAACTTGTTTAACTGAGCGATACCGTTGGCATCTTCAGGCGCTATCTTGATATATTCTTCTATTCTTACCCAGTTGCCATGAATGTCCTTGCATACCTTGCCGAACTCAAATTCAGCGGATTTTATCTCATCGGCAGCCATTGCCTGAATGGATTCCCTTATTGAGGAACGCATTGATTCCGTGGAGGCATCGCTGCGCAGGTTTTCCCTCCTGGACATTCCTCTTGCCGCTGCAACTGACGTGGGGGTTCTCATTTCCATCCGGTCCGAGGATTTAAGTTTCCTCAGCATGGCTTTAATGTCATCGGCCATTGCCGTGCCAATGGTTACCGTAAATACCAGGGCAAGCAGGACTGCAATTGTTCTTAGGTTTATGATTCTTTTCCCCTGAAGGGACTCGTTACTCTGTAATAGTCGCATTTTTTGCCTCCTTTATTATATTAAGGAAAGTACATTTTGCTTACATTAATAGTATAATACAATAATAGTATTTTGGCAACCCTTTTTTTTGTGATTTTACACACAGGGCGCTATTTTGCCGGGAAAAGGGCAGGGGGCTGAAATCTTAAAAAATTGTATATTTCAAGAAAACGGTTGCGTGTTTTACATAAATGTGATATAATTAATATAGGTATGAAAACAAAAAATATATTAAAAATATTGTTAATATTGGCTTTTGGTTTTCCGGTAAGAACAAGCGCCGCGTTTCTGGATTATGGGTGGGGAGCAAGGCCAACCGGCATGGGGGGCGCGTTTACCGCAGTGGCGGATGATGCCAATGCCCCATTATGGAATCCTGCGGGGATTGGCCGTATAGGCGCCAGGGAAATAATGTTCATGACCGGCGTGCCTTATATGGGGCTGGAAAACGTTGATATTAGTTTTAATTTTGCCAGTATCGTAGTTCCTTTGAATGGGAACATATTCGGGTTAAGCTGGACCAGTTTCTCTTCCTCCTACCAGTACAGTGAAAATGCCTTCAACTTTACGTATTCAAGGCCGCTTACTGAAAGTTTTTTCATAGGAGGGAATATTAAGTACCTTGGCCATAGTTACCTTATTGCAGGTTTTGATGACCCGGTATTTGATTCCGGGGAAAGCAGTAAATACGGCATTGACGCAGATGTGGGTTTCCTTTTCTGCATGCCCAATAAGTTCTGTATAGGCGGGACTATAAAGAACATTATTGAGGCTGATTTAGGGCTCTATGATGTGGATAGATTAAATAAAGAAGTCAGGGCCGGCATAGCTTATTTTCCAAGAGACAACATTACAATCGCTGTTGATGTTGATTACAAGGAGATTACCTGGATAGAGATTTATGGCGGGGCTGAGGCGTGGTTCATGAACAGGAAGGCAGCATTAAGGGCCGGCACCAATTACAGGAATAAGAAAATTCACGAGATTACAGCAGGCGCTACTTTAAGGCAGATGCTGGGCGATAAATTATCAATAAAAGCGGACTACTGTGTTGTGTTTCCCCTGACGATAATAGGTAATAACCTTACGCATCGCCTTGCCCTGACTATGGGATTCTAATATGAATAGGAATAAATTTAAATTACTACTGCTTGTTTTTGTTTTTTGCTTTCTTGCCGGGACTGTGTATTCAGTGCCGTTCAGGAGAAGTTTTGAGCAGGGAATCAGCGTACAGAGCGTTACAGCCAGGGCAATATCCAAGTCAATGGCTGTAGGACTGAATAGTGCTTCAGTCGTTAAGGCGTCACTGACAAGCGGTACGAATGAATGTATCGTAATGCTGGTTAAATTCAGCGGTGAGACTGCAGTAAAATCCCCGTCGGATTTCCACGACATCCTGTTTTCAACAGCGCCAACGAGCATGAGGTCTTATTATCAGGAGGTGTCCTATGAAGCCTTAACCGTGACAGGCACTGTTAAGGGATGGTATAATGCTGATTATGCCTGCAGTTATTATGCAAACAATGAGGGGGGGGTAGGTGGAAACAGTTATCCGAACAACTCCCAGGGGCTTGCCGTGGAAATTCTTGCGAAAGCTGACGGTGATATAGATTTCTCTGATTTTGACAAAGATAATGATGGGTACGTTGATTCGGTGATATTCGTTTTCAGCGGATACTATGACTCCACGGGAAAAGACGGGAACAAAATGTATCCTCATAAATGGGAAATTTATGTTTCAACAGCTGAGGGTATGCCCAGGGGCCCTTATAAGACTGATGATGACGGAGTCATGGTAAAAGAGTACATAGTGGTTTCTGAGTTGACATCTGCCGGAGCTCCGAGTACCGACATCTGTGAGATTGGCATTTTTGCCCATGAGTTTGGCCACATACTCGGTTTGCCGGAGATGTATGATACGGATTATACTTCGGAAGGGCTCGGTAATTTCTGTTTGATGGCGGGCGGGGCATATGGCGCTGATAGCTGGAGTCCTGAAAAACCGGTGCATTTGAATGTGTGGTGCAAGGCCAAACTGGGCTGGGTTAATCCTGATACTATTGATGTAATTGACGGAAATGGCATAAGGACGATTAAAAACATTGAGATGAATGCCCAGGCATATAAAATTATTGCCAATTACAGCATCAACGGCGACAGCGAATATTTTCTTATAGTGAACAGGCAGAAGAAGGGCTTTGATTCAGGCCTGTTCGGCAGCGGGCTTCTTATTTACCATGTTGACGAAACAGTAGCAGGGCTTGAGGCAGGGACTCCTAATAATAATGAAACCCATAAGTACGTGGACCTGGAGGAGGCAGACGGTTTGGAGGATCTTGATCATTTAAGGAGTTACGGTGATGTTGATGACTTTTTTACCGCAGGGGATAGCTTCGACAGCGCATCATCTCCCAACAGCAATAATAACTCGAACAGGAGGATAGCGTTTTCGGTTAAGGACCTGAGCGTTTCCGCTGATGATATGACAGCATACATTACCGTTAAGGCGTTTGATGTAAATCCATCAGCCAGGAAGAGTAATATATTCACCCCGAATTATGACGGCTTTAATGATAATATCGTGTTTTCCGAGGCAACCGGGATTTATACCATAAAGATAATGGATATGGCAGGCAGGCTTGTAAAGACGCTTGTAAACAACAATGAATGGGACGGAAAGTACGAGAATAGTGGATTTGGCATGGTTGACAGTGGAGTTTACATATACCAGATAGAGGACAGCAACGGCAGTGTTATCAGCGGCAGCGTGGTTGTTGCCAAGTGATTATGAGCAATAAGTTTATTCGATTAATTGTCGTCACATTAACATATCTTATCTTCGCTCCTTATGTGCCTGAGGAGCTTTCCTGTCTGCAGGCTGCGGCAGTTTATAAAAAAGTATTTATTTTTTGTCCAGCATAAAATACACCACGGGAAAACCCGCAAAAGAACAAAACGTAAAAACATACATGGCAGTATGAAAACCCACCTGGTCTGATAACCAGCCGAACAATAAAATGGAAACAGAACTCATAAGGAAACTCATTGCCATAAAAATACCGTTTGCCACAGAAGGATAGGAGAAGTTTTTCTCCTGGATTAACGACAGGACTATCGGTGTATAGGAGAATGCAACAAATCCAAGCAGGATGATTGCCGGGAATAACAGGTTATCTCCGGAGAGTAAAAATAACAGCATGGAAACAGGGGTAATAAAAGAATAGAAGACCAGCATTTTCCTCCTGCCTATTTTATCCGATAAATTACCCGCGAAGAATATCCCGGCTATAGCTGACACGTACAGGATGGAAAGGGCACTTCCTCCAAACCATAACGGTTTCCCCCTTTTTACGAGCAATGTTGGCAGGAATGCGGCGATGATTGATGCGGTGCAGGACTTTGTAATGAGCAGTCCAGACAGGGGGATAAACAATGTCCTGGCATTATTGGATATTATTGAAATGTAATTGCGGGTAATGCCGCTCCGGCCCTCTTTTTGAGGAGGCTTAAATGAGACGCCCCTGAAATGCCATAGAAGCAGCAAAGACATGGCTAAACCCAGGGGAATGATATAAAAAAGGTTTTCTATTCCCCAGAACTCAACAGCGGTGATAACAATGAGCGGCCCGATAGCGCGGGACAGTTCTCCGCCAATTTGAAAACTACTCATGCTGGCCCCCAGCCCTTTTTTTGTCAGGTGTTTTAACATCACCGGGGCAGGGACATGAAAGCAGGCATTGCTGATTCCCGCGATAAGAAGCAATATCAGGAGGACGGTATAATTACCGGTATTGCCAATCAAACACATGCATATTCCGGTTACGGACACGGAAGTTACGAGGAAGTACTTCAAACCGATATTATCCGAAAAATACCCGATTAAAGGATTTAAAATAGATGGAAGGCGCAGGATTACAACTAAGATTCCCGCCAACGAAAGCGTCATGCCGTATTTCTCAATTAAAATCGGAAGGACAGGGGCCAGGAAACTCGTAAAGATATCGTGCACCAGATGCGCGGCAGATACGAGCAGTATTGAGAAAACAGTAGAATCCACGTGGTTTTTAAGATGATATTTCATGATATAATTTTATGGCTCTTCCCTGGAATTTATGGGTGTATAAGGGTTGTTCAGCTACGATATAATGGTTTCAGTAAATTAGTTCATATTATTCAGCATCCTGAAGGGTCTATTCCCCTGCCTCAGGCCTGCATTCGAGAGCGGTTTATACGGCGACTGCGGAACTCACCCGGCTTGGCCGGGTTCAGACAGTCCTCGCCGTCTGCTTCGTAAAAACAGCTTTACTCATAAACGCAGACAGGCTGGCATAGGAATACCCCCTTTACGCGCTGAATTGAAGAGAATCATATATATTCACTCACGGATGCTGGAGAAGATATAATTTTATTATTATACAAAATATTTATCCGGCAGGAAAGAATATTATTTTTAGGAAGAATATCAGATTAATAAATGTTGCAATTGTA
>JAUXBS010000233.1 GCA_030619245.1 Clostridia bacterium
GCTCCGTGTCAATAACGATATAATCAAATTCCCTCTTTAGTTTTTCAAGAAGGAGAGCCGGGTTATATTCATCCCCGCCGTTATATCCCGCGGCCGATAGGATATTGATGCCGTGAGCGGAACTCATACCGCTCTTAATGGTGTTTTTTGCATTTTCATCAGTAAGGTTTATTTCTTTTATTGTTGAAGTTTTCCGGAGATTGAAAATTGTAGCTGAGGCCTGCCCGAAAAGCGAGTCTAAATCAAGAAGAACGACTTCGTTTTTTCCTTCGCCTGACAGGCTCACGGCAAGGTTTGATGAAAGGATTGTCTTGCCAACCCCTCCCTTGCTTGAAATAAAAGTTATTACTTTACCGTTCTTTTTCATGGCTGTTTGTCTTTATTGAACAAGTGTTTTAACCTGAAATGAAACATTAAAATTATAACAAAAAAACATATTTTAAACAACACAATTCGGTGATTCAACTTCTCCCGGCCATAGTTTGTTTATCATGTAAACATCATTTCCGGGTCACGGCTTTAAAAGGTTCATAAAATGTTTTTCAGTCTTCCTCTGATTCGCCGGATTCGAAAACCCGGACTCTGCAATACGCCTGCTCTCAACCCTCATCCTGCCTGAGATTTCCCGGTCACTTATGATTTTTAAAACCGCGTCGCTTATTTCCTTTTTGGTTTTTTTGACAAGGTAGCCTGAAACGCCATTTTCAACGGTTTCCGCAAGAACACCGTTATCAACAGATACTACCGGCAGGCCCATAGACATTGCTTCCAGGACAGCCCTGCAGCTCCAGTCTCCTCCGGGTTCAATAAAAACCTTTAAATCCATGGCTGCATAGACCCGGGGCAGGTCATCCTGCCTGTAGCCTGTGAATATAACGTCATTTTCAATCCCGAGTTCTTCCGTAAGCTTCTTCATGCCATCCAACTCTTCCCCCCTGCCTACAAGCATCAGTTTAGCTTTGTTTGATTTTCTTTTTATTTCCCGGAAGGCTTCTATCACCAGCCTGTGCCCCCTGCCGGCGCGGAAACGCGCAACCATTCCGATAACCTTTTCATCAGGCATAATCTTAAACTCCTTCTTTATGGAACTGCCGTCAACTGCAGGATTATACCTGTCTGTGTCAACTCCTCCGTAAATTACCTTTATCTTTTCTTCCGGAATTCGCATTTTATTTATCATTATATTTTTAGAGTGCTGCGAAACGGTTATGAATCCGTCCGTTGAACCAGCGAGTATTCTCATTAAGTACCCGCTCCTTTTGTGAATGAGGTTATGTGCTGTCCTTACAACTCTTGGCAGGCCCCTGTGTTTTTTAAATGATAGCGCTGTAATTATATGGTCATTTGCAAGGTGACAGTTAACAAGTTCTATATTATTGGATTTTACAACTTCCCGTAAAACGTTTATGTCATTAATTAAATGCTTCAATCGGAATTTCTTTGAAAGGATAAACCGGCCTTCTATCGGTATTTTCATTTTCCCGGCTATATCAGCAAGCGCGGTCCCGCTCCTGGTATCACAGCAGAATATAACTTTATGGCCATAACCTATCAGGCTTTTTGAAAGGTTTATTATCGGTTCCGCAGGGCCTGTCCATTTATGTGAGTTTATGATATGCAGTATATTCATATCACGGTTTTAACAGAAGAACCCAATTATGTGAAAAGGGAGGGTTTGAAGCAAATATCCTGACAAGTTTAAATCCTGCTTTTTTAACAGTTCTCTTTACCTCGCCGGCGGATAACTTCCCGTATAGTTTTTTCCCCCTGAGCATCCTTGAGAAGCATCTCAGGGTATACTTGTGATGAAAAGTCACTATAAGCCAGTCTTTTGTAACCCTCTTTAATTCCTTCAGTATTTTTACGCGTATTTCCTCATCTTCAACCAGGTGCATGAACCTTATAAGCAGGGTACAATCAAAAGATTTATCTTCATATTTCAATTTTTCCATGTCATCTATCTCAAAACTGATAATATCCCTGCAATCTGCCAGTTTACTGCGGGCATAATCAATCATTTGAGGTGAAATATCCGAGGCAATCACACGATACCCCTTTTCGGTCAGTTTCGGTATGAACCTTCCTGTCCCGCAGGCAGGCACAAATAGTTTGGAACCCTTCCGAACAATCCTCAATGCCCTTGCGACAGCCCGCCAGTCACAGCGGTTCAAAATCCTGCCGAAAAAATGATGGTATCTCTTGTTATCATAATCCTCCACAATATCACTGTTCTGGTAGTTGGTCTTCCAATCGTATTCTGTCATAATACCTCCCATAATTTATTCTATAATATCATATTAATATGTATAATAACAAAATACAATATTTTAAGCAATAAAAAAAGGGACGGCTCTTTCTAATACTCATCAGAAAGAAATGTCCCCTTTTCTTCAGGAAACTTGCTCCACAATCTATTTTTTTAATTTAATAAATTACTGCGTTTTACGCAGCGTTGCTCTTTGTCTCTTTTTTTACCCCTGGCAAGAAGAGAGTTCTTTAAAACCTTCTCCTGTCCATATTTAATCACTACAGGGAAAAATATAACCCTTTTACTCCCGTCTTCCAGCCTAAC
>JAUXBS010000113.1 GCA_030619245.1 Clostridia bacterium
TCCCCCGCATTATCCGCAAACCGGAAAAGCTTCCTTACTAACCGTTCCGCTTCATCCGGGTTAATATCACCGTAAACAGCAAGCACCAGATTGCCCGGGACGGCCAATTCCCTGTGTTTACCAAGCAAATCAGCCCTTGTTATGTTTCTTACGCTTTCCTCTTCTCCAATTTCAAGGAAACCGTACGGATGGTTTTTATACATGGCCTGCCTGAACAATTTCTTTGCGGCATTGAGTATATTATCCTCATACGATTTTATACCGTTAAGAATAACCTTTCTTTCCTTCTCTATTTCATCCGCGGGGAAAGAAGGATTCAATATCACGTCTGACAGCGCCTCCAGCCCTGTTTCAAAATCATCGCTCAGCATCTTGCACGTGAAACCGAAACTATTATAACCGGTAAAGGACCCTATTGAACTCCCCCTGGATTCCATTATTGATGAAATCTCTTCAGCTGTCCTCCGTTTTGTCCCCTTAAGCATAATACTCCTCATCATGGAACATATACCGTTATTATCCTCGTTTTCAACCCTTAATCCACCGAGAAATGCAGCCCTTACCGAAACCACGGGCAGGCGGTGGTCTTCCCTCAACAGCAGTCTTATACCGTTATCCAGCACAACCTTTTTTATCCCGGGCGCCTTCCTGGAGCCTTCGTCCTCTCCAGCTTCCTCCTTATCCTTTTCAGGCACCAGCATCACAACGGTAAGGTTTTCCCTGTTTAAATACTTCCCTGCCACCCTCTTTATGTCCCCTGCCGTAACTTCCTGCGTCTTCCTTAAATAGTTATCGGTAAACTCAAGGCTGTGGGTATATAATTCATCGGAAGCCAGTTTGTTTGCCATCCCCCCGACAGTTTCCTGTGAATATACCTGCTCATTTTTAATTTTTACCTTTGCCCTTTCAAGCTCCTTTTTACTCACGGGCTTCTTCTTCAGTTTTTCAATGAGGGAAAGCACTTCCTGTCTTACAAGCTCAATATTCTGTTCCTCCAGGTTTATCTCAATACCGAATACCCCGGGGTACCTGGGAGTATAGGACCAGCAGCTTATTGAATAAACCAGTTCCTTATCTTCCTTCAAATCCCTGTAAAACCGCGAAGTCCTGCCCTTGCCCAGAATGTAAGCAAGAACATCCATCGCATAAAGGTCTTCCGAGAAAAGGTCAGGGCCGTGATATCCCATGAACACCCGCGAAGTATTTACGCTGTATTCCCTGAGGAACTCACGGCATGATATTTGAGCAGGTTCCGGGGCAGGGGAAACCGGCTCAATAATCTTCATTTCATACTTCCCGAAGTATTCCTCAATCCAGGCCTTCACCTCTTTAGTGTTAAAGTCCCCGACAACGACAAGTATAATGTTACCGGGAACGTACATCCTGTGATAGTATTTAAGTAAATCATCCCGTGTTAGTTTCTTGAATACCTCCTCATACCCTATTATGGGCAATCCGTACGGGTGAATATCAAACATCGTATCCCAGGCAAGCCGGCTCAGGTACCTGCCGGGGTTATCCTTGTAGAGGTTGATTTCCTTTAAAATAACGTCCCGTTCTTTTTTTACTTCGCCCGGGTCAAAGGAAGAGTTAAATACCGCATCGCTCATGATATCAAGCATCTTTTCAGGATGGTCATTTGAAGCTGTGATGTGGTAGACGGTTTTTTCAAAACTGGTATAGGCGTTGATGTTGCCCCCTATGTCCTTAACCTCCCTGCCTATCTGGCCGACAACCCTCTTTTCCGTACCCTTAAAAAGCATGTGCTCAACGAAATGAGATATGCCCGCCCCTGAATATTCCCTTTCAGTAATACTCCCCGCATTTACCCAGCACTGTACCGTCATGACGGGAACATTATGGTCTTCCCGGAGAATTACGGTAAGGCCGTTATCAAGCCGGTACTTAACGGGTTTTGCCGCGCCGGCAATAACTTCGTCCTGACCGTGAACTCCGCTGAAAAAGAATAAACTGACAAGTATACCGATAAAATACTTTTTCATTATTTCCTCATTGCTACTCTAATTATCCCTCTCCCCTTTTATACTTCTTATTTTGCCTTGCCCTGGTTTGCCACTGCCTCAGCCCTTCTCTTTATCTCCTCAGGGTCGCCCAGATAATAATGTTTTAAAGGTTTCAGGTCATCATCAAGTTCATAAACAAGCGGGACGCCCGTGGGGATATTGAGTTTCACTATCTCGTCTTCGGGTATTGAATCCAGGTGTTTTACCAGCGCCCTCAGGCTGTTGCCGTGAGCCGCTATAATCACTTTCTTGCCTTCCTTTATCACCGGCACTATGGACTTATTCCAGTACGGGAGGAAACGGTTCACCGTATCCTTCAAGCACTCAGTCAAAGGCAGTTCATCTTTAGTAAGCCCTGCATAACGCGGCTCCCTGCCGGGAAACCGTTCATCCTCCGGTTCCAGGACAGGCGGCGGTATATCATAACTCCTCCTCCATATCAGCGTCTGTTCGTCTCCGTGCTTTGCGGCGGTTTCCGCCTTGTTCAAACCCTGCAGCGACCCGTAATGCCTCTCGTTCAACCGCCAGGAACGGAAAACCGGTATCCACATGAGGTCCATATCCTCCATGGTAATCCATAGGGTTTGAATAGCCCTTTTAAGAACGGAAGTAAATGCGACATCAAAGGTATATCCATCCTTCTTCATTATTTTTGCCCCTTCATGCGCTTCCTTTATCCCGCGTTCCGAAAGCCCCACGTCAGTCCACCCGGTAAACCTGTTCTCAAGATTCCACGTACTCTCTCCATGCCTTAGAAGAACCACTTTAAACATACTATCCCTCCTTGATATTTTATATTCAAAAACCACATAATATTATCATACTTTAAATGTTTTTACAATATTAAAATGGGGGTTTTGCTTCTATGGCGTGTCTATTGCTGTCCCGGGAACAGTTGAACGAGGGTGGAGTTAATTACAATGGTAGTGTATTATTAATTACGGTTGGGGGTGTGTATTAGAAGACAGAGAGATAAAGGTGTTTAACGTTAACACAGGACGAGTCGTAAGGTCGCTAAGACATATTTTTTAGAAATCTTTTAATATCATCATGGCTGCCAAGACAAATGAATTTTACAATATCTTTTTCCCGGAAATATATTATCCTTAGATGTATATTAATCCTTGCTTCGTATATCCTGGTTGAAAGCTTTTTTATTCTTAATCCGAACGGAGCATTATTCTTTTCCAGGTAATCCTTTATTTGTTCAATGGTATCCAATATTGATTCTTGTTCTGCGCGAGGGCATGAATCATACTTCTTCAGGAAGGATTTTAATAAGATGTATTTCATTTTTTAATTCGTTTCTTAAGGTTTTTTATTAATTCATCCCCGGATTCATAGGGAATTTCATTTGAAGGATTGCTTTTCATGAGGATTTTTTCAGCTTTTAGGAGGTCTTTAACAGGATATTTATCTTTATATATGACCTCTTTGGGAATCATAATTATTTTATTACCCTTTTTTTCAATCTCCAGGACATCCCCTTTTCTCAAGTGGAAATAAGAAGCAATGTTTTTTGGAATTGTTATTTGATTTTTACTGCTTATTTTCATAATCATATTAGTTTTCTCCTTTCAGTAAGATATCTTACTATAAGATTACTATATATCTTACCAATTGTCAAGAAATATTTAAAATAAAATGTTTTTAATGGTTTTGTGACATCATGGAATTAGGAATCCCTTTAGGGGTGAGTTATGAGAAATATGTTATTCAGAAATGGTTATGGTAACATTATTTGATTTATTGCCGGTTAGTGAAGATGAAGTGTCCGGGGCACCTTCCAATGTAGCATATATTTTATATTTACCGGGGGATACAAGTTCTGCGGGTGAGCCGTTATCTTTCATGTCCCAAATATCATTATATATTAACGATTCTCCTGGTGCTAAGTCATAGTTCCACACTACATGATAAAAACCATACCTATACGACCATTGCCATACTATATTTCCATTATGAGTCGCATAATAATCATATGTTTGACTACTGCCATAACCAATATTTATAGTTTTGCCGCTTGTATTCTCTACTGTAAACGTCATTTGAATTTCTTCGCCGAGAGCATACGTTGTTTTATCCGTTATTAGAGTCAATTCCAATCCGACACAATTAAACGGATTCAAGGAGAATCCCATGCAGAAGAAGAGAAGTATTAAGGTTAATAACAGGTATTGTTTTTTCTTTATCTTAATATTACTCCCCATTCGGTAACAGCAAATCCGCTGCGGTCAAACGCATCTATTTCAGGCTCATCTATTGTTGTTGACTCATTAATAGACTTTATCACGAACCAGACTCTCAGCAGGGAATCCGGAGCCGGGAATACTTCTAAAGGTAATATGGATTGTAATTCATCAGTGATTAATGGTGAAACCAGGTAATAATCTGAATCCGGGATATTAACTGACCAGTATTCAATATAATCATCTATTTCTTGCTGGTTAAATCCGTAACTTGTCAATTTACCTGTAAAGAAATTAGAAAATTCTGATTTACTTACAACCCAGCCTTCTGTGAAATCTATGCTAAAATGCAACTTTGCTTCATAGAAAAGATACCCATAACTGTTATCTATTAAGCCCTCGGGAGTTACAGTTACGTTCCACCCATCATTATATGGAGGGTCTGAAATGATTATTTCACTAACAGGATCTAAATTGAATTCCACACTAATGCTCTGTGTAGTTTCAGGATAGAGGTATATATTAGGTTTATAGGCTACTATTTCTGGTACAATTAATATGTCAACATCATCAATATCATCACAACTAAAACTAAAATTGCTTCCAACCGTTGCTTCTGCATATCCAGTAGCACCATAAGTTGAAGCGACTAAAGTATAATCCCCTTCAGGTAAATTTTCAAATAAATATAACCCGTTATCATCCGTAATCGCAGTATGTCCCCCGGGATTTGCCGTAACAGTTATTCCGGGCATTTTAACATTATATGGAGCTTCTGTCCCACCTGGATGATTTACTTCATAATATACTGTTCCCCTTATCTTTGTAGTATTACAACCGAAAGGACTAAATGCTCCAATGGAAAA
>JAUXBS010000218.1 GCA_030619245.1 Clostridia bacterium
ATAGGGTTTTTAGCCGGATTCCCATGGCCGATCCTGGATTTTACAAGATTTTTCGCCAGGTTTGCCGACAGGTTTCAACTTATAATAGGGGCAGGATTGTCGCAGGGGAAGAGCATCTTATCTTACGGGTGGTTTTCCTACCCAAGGATTATGTTAGGTTCAATGGGGTGGCTGCCTTTTATTGTCGGACTGGCATCAATTATATGGATTATTGTGAAAAAGCAAAAAAGAGATATTCTTGTTCTTTCATTCATAATCGTGTTTTACCTCTTCAGCGGAAGCTGGAAGGTTGTAACGGGAAGGTATGCTTTGCCTTTGTACCCGTTTTTTGCTATTATTAGCGCAAGGTTTGTTTTTTGGATTAGCGGGAAATTGAAGGGAGAGGTGAGGAGGAATTATTTTGTGTACGGGGTGGTTGTAATGCTGCTTGCCGCGGGGTTGCCGGAAATTATCAGGACGGATTATATTTTAAGCAGAAAAGATACCCGGCTTGTTGCGTATGAGTGGTTCATGAAAAATGTCCCCGAGGGAAGTAGTGTCCTGCGCGAACCGTTTACGCCGGAGTTCAGGAGGGGAGAAAAATACCGGGTGAAGGTTGACTGGGATGAGGTTATAAAAAATAAACCGGTTGAAGAACTGGGCATGGAATATGATTACGTTCTGGTAAGTAACTTTAATTATAGCTCTGAACATGATTTTGAAACAAGACTTAATGAAAAGGCAGTGCTGGTAAAGGAGTTTGCGGGAGAAAGAGCCGGGATGTTCCACAACCCGAGGATAAGGATATATAAACTACCGGGGAGTTGAAATGGATAAGCAAAAAATCATTGTAGTCATGCCTGCTTATAATGCTGAGAAAACCGTTGAAAAAACGTTCCGGGATATCCCCGAAGGGACGGTTGATGAGGTCATTCTCGTAGATGATGCCAGCGGTGACAGGACTGTTGAGGTGGCGAAAAAACTGGGGATAAAGGTTGTGGAACATGAAAAAAACAAGGGTTACGGAGCCAACCAGAAGACCTGTTATGAACTTGCCCTTAAAGACGGCGCCGATATTGTTGTCATGATTCATCCCGATTACCAGTATGACAGCAGGCTTACTCCTTATATAACGGGACTGATTAAGGACGGGGTATGCGATGTCATGTTCGGCACGCGTGTCAGGACAAGGAAGGAAACACTGGAAGGCGGTATGCCTTTGTACAAGTATCTCAGCAACCGTTTCCTTACGTTTCTTGAGAACATCATGCTGGGCCAGAACCTTTCCGAGTGCCATACGGGTTTCAGGGCTTACAGCAGGAAAGTGCTTGAAACCATACCTTATAAGAATAATTCAAACAATTTTGTTTTTGATACCGAATTTCTTGTCCAGTCCGTGGCTTTTGGTTTCAGGGTAGGGGAAATCCCCGTGCCAACTAGATATTTCAAGGAAGCGTCTCAGATAAACCTGAAAAACAGTGTAGTCTACGGGTTGTCTACCCTGTGGACGCTGGCGAAGTTCCTGCTATTTAAGATAGGGTTTAAAAAGATAAGGATGTTCGTAAAAAGAAATGATTGAATTGATTGGTGAAAGAATATGTGAGTTCGGGTTGTTGTTTATTATCGTATTACTGTCTTTCTGTCTTGGGAAGAAAGTTTTAAGGTGTTTCAAGAAACTCAACTGGAATTTTCTTCAGGAATTTGTGTTTGGTACGGCTGTAGGATTTGGCATATTCAGTTATCTTGTTTTCTTCCTTGGGATGTCAGGACTACTGTACGGATGGGTTGTATGGCTGGTTTTATTTTTTGCCGCACTCTTTTGTTTAAAGGAAATCAGGGAAGTCATTATTGTTTGCAGAGACCGGATTAAAACGTTAGGAACCGGCCAAACAGGTATCTTTGAAGCGGGATTGGCGTTAGTAATGGTTGTTGCCGGTATCCTGATAATGTTCGGTGTTCTGGCTCCGCCGTCTTTATACGATTCCCTGGTGTATCATCTTGCCGCTCCCGACATATACATAAGCAATCACAGAATAATTAACATTCCCTTTAATTTCTTTACGAACTTCCCTGCGGCCGGTGAAATGCTGTATACTCTTGGCATGCTGCTTTATAATGACATACTTGCCAAGCTGCTAAACTTTGGGTTCTTAATACTTACTGTTCTTGCGGTTTATAATTTTACCAGGAGGTACTTTAATCACAAGACTGCCCTGCTGGGCAGCGCATTTTATATAACCGTACCAACAATAATGCTGCTTGCCACGGGCGCGTATGTTGACCTGATCCTGACCTTTTTCTGTTTCATGGTTTTTTACAGTTTCATGCTCTGGGTTGATGAGAACAACAATAAATGGCTTGTTCTGGCAGGGCTGTTTTCGGGGCTTGCGATTGGGACCAAGTACACGGGGGTGATTGTATTTTTTATCATGGTTTTGGGAATCGTTATTAAGTCAGTTATTGATAAAGATAAGTGGAATGAGATATTGAAGAACATTGGATTGGCATTTATGCCGTTTATTATCCTGTTCAGCCCGTGGCTTGTAAAGAACTGGATATTTACGGGCAATCCCATATTCCCGTTTATCTTCAGGATTTATAACAGTGGATGGGGACCCTTGAACGCTTCAAATTACATTACCCATATACAGGGACACGGCATGCCTGTAAAAAGTTTATGGGATATTCTGGCTCTTCCATGGATGCTCACGACCCGGGGGTTCAGTTTCGGGGGAAGTTTTGATATATGGGGCCCGATTATCTTTCTTTCAATACCGTGGTTGATTTTTATTAGAAAGATTA
>JAUXBS010000024.1 GCA_030619245.1 Clostridia bacterium
AAAGAGAATTAAAGGTTTTCCAGCCGCTCGTGGAAAAGGTTAATTCTCTTGAAAAGAAGATGTCCGGTTTAACGGATGAAGAACTTTGCGGCATGACCGGTAAATTCAAGTCCAGGCATGAAAACGGCGAATCCCTTGACGAGCTTCTGCCCGAGGCGTTCGCGGTGACGCGGGAAGCGGCGAAGAGAACATTAAATATGCGCCATTTTGATGTCCAGATCATGGGCGGGATAGTGCTTCACAATGGAAAGATTGCGGAGATGGCTACCGGAGAGGGGAAGACCCTTGTCGCTACACTGCCTGTATACCTGAACAGCCTTGCCGGTAAGGGGGTCCATGTTGTTACAGTTAATGACTATCTTGCAAAAAGGGATTCGGAGTGGATGGGGAAAATATACGAATTCCTCGGGTTGTCAGTGGGGGTAGTCCAGCATGACATATCAACCGGCCAAAGGCAGGAAGCCTATCAGTGTGATGTGACTTACGTTACCAATAATGAGGTGGGGTTTGATTACCTGAGGGATAACATGTCGACGACCATTGATAACTGCGCGCAGGGAGAATTGAATTATGCCATAATTGACGAGGTTGACAGCATATTGATAGACGAGGCGAGGACGCCCTTGATAATATCGGGCCCCGCGGAGGAGTCAACTGAAAAGTATTATAAAGTCAACAGGATAATACCAATGCTTAAGGGTAAATTCGTGACGGAAAAGGAGCAGGCGGAGGCAAAGGAACAGGGGACGGACCTCGGGCAGGGATTTGATTATCTTTCTGATGAGAAGGCGGGGACTTCAACGCTGACCGAACAGGGCATAAAAAAGTGTGAAAACCTGCTTGGCATTGAAAATATTTACGCGGACATTGACA
The DNA here is from genome assembly GCA_030619245.1 of Clostridia bacterium. Lineage (GTDB taxonomy): Bacteria > UBA6262 > WVXT01 > WVXT01 > JAUXBS01 > JAUXBS01. The sequence goes on from JAUXBS010000024.1 coordinate 874, forward strand.
ATGAATGGCTGCACCACATCAACCAGGCGCTGAGGGCTTATAACCACTTTAAGAAAGACGTTGATTACGTTGTTAAGGACGGGCAGGTTATAATAGTTGATGAATTTACCGGGCGGCTCATGCCGGGCAGGCGCTGGAGCGAGGGCCTGCACCAGGCGATAGAGGCAAAGGAGAATCAGAGGATAGCCGAGGAGAACCAGACACTTGCAACGATAACTTTCCAGAACTACTTCAACATGTACAAAAAGCTTGCCGGTATGACAGGTACGGCGATTACCGAGGCGGATGAGTTCTGGAAGATATACAAGTTAGATGTTATTGTCGCGCCCACGAATAAACCGCTGAAAAGGAGCAGGCACCCGGATGTGATATACAAGACCAAGAGGGAGAAGGATGATGCCATTGTATCCGAGATTATTGAAATGAACAAGGCAGGCCGCCCCGCGCTCGTCGGGGCAAAATCCATTGAGTACAGCGTGCGCCTGGGAGACCTACTCTCAAGAAGGGGTGTTAATCACAACGTATTGAATGCAAAGTACCACGAGAGGGAGGCTGAGATTATCGCGCAGGCGGGAAGAAGGGGAGCCGTTACCATTGCGACGAACATGGCGGGAAGGGGAACGGATATAATACTCGGGGGGAATCCTCCGGAACCGAAGGCACACGAGGACATTGTGCAGGCAGGGGGGCTTCATATTATTGGAACCGAGGGGCATGATTCAAGAAGGATAGATAACCAGTTGAGGGGGAGGGCAGGCCGCCAGGGAGACCCCGGTTCGTCCCGGTTCTACCTTTCACTGGAGGATGACGTGATGAGGTTGTATGGTTCTGACAGGATTGCTTCTGTCATGGACAGGCTTGGGTGGGAGGAAGGCCAGGATATACAGCATCCCTTGATAAGCAGGGCGCTGGAATCAGCCCAGAAAAAAATAGAAGGTATGAACTTTGATATACGCAAGCAGATACTTGAATTTGATAACATTATGAATAAGAAGAGGACTGTAATATACAATTGGAGGCAGCAGGTTCTCAAGGGAGAGAACATAAAAGATGAAATGCTTGCAATGATGGAAGACGTTATTGATGACAAACTGGACCTTTACGCTCCGCCAAAGGTTTTTCCCGAGAAGTGGAACATCACTGAAATAAGCGCGTGGTTGAGTCATGCTTTTGATGTTTCTTTCAGTATAGAGGGAGAAGAGCTGCAGAGAATGACAAGGGAAAGACTGGGTATGATGGTGGCTGAAAAAATCAGGGAAAAATATGACAGCAGGGAAAAAGAAGTAGGCGTAGAAGTAATGCGTGACATTGAACGCATGGTGAAGCTGCATGTAATAGACAGCAGGTGGAAGGACCACCTTTATGACATGGACCAGTTAAGGAAGGGGATAAACCTGCGGGCGTACGGCCAAAAAGACCCCATTATTGAATACAAGCGTGAATCCGCAAGGTCCTTTGACATGATGGAACAGCGGATGAAGGAAGAGATAACGGCTCTTATTTTCAGGGTTAAGGTGGCTCCGCGTATGAGGGAAAGAATATCTCCTGGCGGGGAACAGGTAAAAATTGCGCAGGGTGGGCCATCCGGGAAAAAAGGACGCAATTCATCTGCTCCGGCTCCGGGGCCGGGGAGCCCCTCCGGGGTGAAGTTAATCGGGAGGAACGATCCCTGTCCATGCGGCAGCGGGAAGAAGTACAAGAAGTGCTGTGGAAGATAAATAGCTGACCTCTTTCTCTTGTCCTGCAAAAATGTTGAGGCCTGACCCAATGAAAAAACTCTTAAAAGAAATGGATAAATTCAGCCTGCTTGCGGCTGTTTCTGGGGTATTGCTGATACTTGTATTCCCCGGGTTTAACCTTTCATTTCTTGCGTGGGTTGCCCTGGTCCCGTTGCTGGTTGCGCTTCGCGGCAGGACGGCAGGGCGTTCATTCAGGCTGGGTTTCCTTACCGGCCTTATTTCATTTGCAGGCATCCTTTACTGGATAATCCCAACGGTTATAGCGGATGGGGAGCACCCCTTGATTGCGGTGTTTAGCCTGCTGTTGTTGAGTTCCGTACTGGCTGTTTTTTACGGGCTTTTCTGCCTGGTTCTGAATTTATTGAAGAGCAAAAAGAAAATGCCGGTTATAATTGATGCCCTTATTGTCGCGGCATTATGGGTTTCCCTGGAGTGGCTGAGGGGGCATATATTTTCAGGCCTGCCGTGGGCGGTTCTTGGTTATTCGCAGTGGAGGAATTTAACGTTTATTCAGATATCGGAGTTTACGGCGGTTTACGGGGTTTCGTTCTTCATAATTTTTGTTAACGCTATTATAGGGGGACGGTTCTTTAAAAGAAACCGTCCCCTTATTGACGGCTGGCAGTACCTTGTTATTGCCCTGGCTGTGATTGTCATTAATTCAATGTTTGGTTATGTGAGGATAAAATCCGTTAAGAGGAAAGATTCCGGGTCCCCGGCCAGGATAGGGATATTGCAGGGGAATATTGACCAGTACATGAAATGGGACAGGGAATACGAAGAATTGATTTTTGATTCTTATACCGGGCTTGTGGCTGAAATCAAGAAGGAGAAACCCGAAGTGATTGTCTGGCCGGAAACGGCGGTGCCGGGCTACCTGAGGCTGGAAAAGAAAATACATGGTTGGGTGAAGAACCTTGCTCGGTTCAGCGGGGCATATCACATTATTGGCAGCCCTGAACGGGAGGAGGGAAAGTTTTATAATTCAGCGTTTTTAGTTTCACCGGGCGGGGATATCCTGCAGCGTTATGATAAGATTCATCTTGTGCCGGTTGGTGAGTACTTTCCCTTCAAGGCGGTTTTTAAAAAAATATTCAGGGCTTTGGATGACCTGGGGGATTTTAACCCCGGCAGAAAATACGAAAGGTTCATAACGCCTTCCGGGATTTTCGGCGTTGTTATCTGTTATGAATCAATTTTTCCTGACCTTACGAGGAAGATAGTCGGTATGAAATCGGATTACCTGATTAACATTACCAACGATGCATGGTATTTGAGAACGGCGGCCCTGCAGCAGCATTTTTCAATGAACGTGTTCCGCGCGGTTGAGAACAGGATAAACCTGGTCAGAGCCGCGAATACCGGCATATCCGGGTTTATTAATAAGTACGGAAGGGTGGAAAAGGAAACAGGAATTGTTGAAAGGGTTTGTATTACAGCCGGTATTACCGGGAGGGATTACGTGACTTTCTATACCAGGCATGGTGATGTTTTCGCATATTCGTGCATGGTTTTTTTGTTGGGGACGATTCTTTTTTTAAAAAAGGGGTCAAAGCCTGACCCCGCAGAAGGGGATAAAAATGAAGGATAAACAATTGCTGAAGGAACTGGCGGGCAGTGTGAAGGAAGCCGGTAAATCAATAGAAGAACTCAGGAGGTTTCTTTGAAGTAGATGATAAAAGAACCAGGATTGCGGAGTTTGAAGGGATTATATTAAAAAATGATTTCTGGAATAATGCGGAACAGGCGCGAAAAACGATGCAGGAACTCAGTGATTTAAAAAAGGTTGTAGGGGAATACGAGGATTTAAAGACAAAACAGGATGACCTGTCCATCCTGCTGCAACTTACGGAGGAAGCAGGCAGCCCGGATGAAACACAGGGGATTATTGATGAAATAAAAGAAGGCGTTAATAAACTTAATGATGCATTGAACAGGTTATCGATGCGTTCGAAATTAGGAGGCAAGGTTGACAGAAACGGCGCAATAGTCACCCTTCACTCGGGAGCAGGGGGTACGGAAGCCTGTGACTGGACTGAGATGCTTCTAAGGATGTACCTGCGCTGGGCTGAGAAAAGGGGATACAGGACAACCATAACCGATGTGCTGTCGGGAGACGAAGCAGGGATAAAGGGGGTTACATTAGTGATTAGCGGTGAGTATGCTTACGGGTATATGAAGTCGGAGGCGGGTATTCACCGTCTGGTCAGGATTTCGCCTTTTGATGCAAACAAACGGAGGCATACAAGTTTTGCCGCCTGTGATGTAATACCCGAAGTTGAGGATATACCTTCAATAGTAATTGAAGAAAAAGACCTCAGGATTGACACGTACCGCTCAAGCGGCAAGGGGGGCCAGCATGTCAATAAGACTGATTCTGCTGTGAGGATTACCCATTTACCTACAAAGACAGTGGTCCAGTGCCAGAATGAAAGGTCACAGCACAAGAATAAAGAAATGGCCATGAAGCAGTTAAAGGCGAGATTATTTGAGCTTCAGCAGGAAAAGTTGAGGAGCGAAAAGGAGAAGCACTATGATGAAAAGGGCGATATCGCCTGGGGGAGCCAGATACGCTCGTATGTCTTCTGCCCGTATACGATGGTGAAAGACCACCGCACAGGCGCTCAGATCGGGAATGTTGAAGCAGTAATGGACGGGGATATTGACCGGTTCATTGAGGCCTATCTTTTAATGTAATAATCAAAGAAACAGAAAACCCCTGATTTTATTATGGCAGGGTTTCAGCTAATCATTTCATAGTAATCAAAATCACAAAAAACCAAGTTTATATTGTAATTCATTAATATTTATGATATGATTATAATAGTAAATATAATAATATCATACTTAAAGGAGATTAACGAGTAAAATAATTATAAATAGTAAGTATGTATTTATAATATTGTTTTTAACGGGATTTCTTGTGTTTTCAGGTTTCGTTTCGACGGCATCGGATGTTATAAACGGGGTAAAGAATATACCAAATCCGTTCAGGGCGGGAAATGTTGAAGAAGATGAAAGGCATTCTCTTATTGATAGAATAGGGCTAATATGAACCGGTATCCATTCGCAGTTGTACTAACCTTTATTCTCCTGGCAGTGATTTTTTTATCGCCGGTTTTACCCTGGGACAGCAATATGGCGCAGGAGCAGTGGAAGCAGGAGGTTTCCGGACAAATCCAGAGGGAGATATTTATTATTTCGTTTCTTTTAATAACAGGCGTGGCGGCGATAATATTTATCCTGGTTACAACTCTAAGAAGGAACATTTCGGTTGGGACCGCAGCGACAAGGCAGGAGGGCGACAGGGCGGCGCAGCTTTCAAAACAGCATGGCAGGGAAGTCGATGAAAAGGTAAACCGGTTTGGCAGCGATATTAAGGAGATACTTACCGGCCAGATGGAAAGAATACTGAAGATGATGGAGGAGCAGAGCCGGGCAAGCGCCCAGGAAACTATAAAACTGGAAGTCACCAGGCCTGACGGCGTCAGTGAAATAAGGACGGATATTAACCCTCACATAAGGGCGAGGGCAAACGGGGTTGAGTTAATAGAAGAAACCATAGATGACCCTGAAACAGGAGAGAAGCTGGTGGAACCTTTCCTTGAGGATGTTGACAGCAGGGTAAGGGCAAATGCGGGTAGAGCCATGTACAAGTACAACAAGGAAAAGGGAATGGTCGCGCTGAATGAAATGTGCAGGTCTGCGGACCAGTGGATGAGATTAAGCGGAGCCTGGGCGATGGGTGAGATAGGCAATGATATTGCGATAAAATCCCTGGTGAATCTGTTAGACGACCCGAAAGATTTCGTGGTGGGCAGGACTATAAAATCACTTGAAAAGGCGCTTGAGAACAGGGGTAATGAATTTGAAGAGGAACTTGTTCAGAAAATAGAACGGAAGGTAAAAGATGCAAGAATCCAGAGAAAAATCAAAGACAAATAAATCTCCTATTGACGACCTGATTTCCCAGAGGAAGCAGAAACTGGAGAAACTCGTGGAGAAGGGGATTGAGGTATACCCGAATAAGTACAGCGCGACTCACCTTATCGGGGATATCGTGGAAAAAGGCAGGAAGCTTGAAGGGGAGACGGTTTCCGCGCGCGGCAGGATTGTTTCCATGAGGAAGATGGGCAAGGCGAGTTTTATTAATATCAAGGATATGACAGGCAGGATTCAGGCATACTTGAAAAGCGATGACGTTGGCGAGGAAAACTACAAGACATTCAAGTTGCTTGATATAGGGGATTTTATAGGGCTCTCCGGAAAGATGTTCTATACCAAGACGGGGGAATTCACAATTCATGCCGGGGCACTGACCCCTCTTGCCAAGTCACTGCGGCCCCTGCCGGAGAAATGGCATGGGCTCAAGGACGTTGAAACCAGGTACAGGCAAAGGTACGTTGACCTTATAGTGAACGATGAAGTCAGGAAGGTTTTTGAATGCAGGAGCAGGATAATACAGGTAATAAGGGAGTTTCTTGATAAAAGGGGGTTTCTTGAAGTTGAAACTCCCATGATGCAGTCCATCGCGGGCGGCGCCAGGGCAAAACCGTTTATCACGCACCATGAATCGCTTGATATGGATTTATACCTCCGTATTGCCCCGGAACTTTATCTGAAGCGCCTCGTGGTCGGGGGGTTTGAAAAGGTATATGAGATTAACAGGAACTTCAGGAACGAAGGTATCTCCACGAAGCATAACCCTGAGTTTACCATGCTTGAAGTATATAACGCCTACACCGATTATACAAGTATGATGGAAATGTGCGAGTTGTTATTCGCTTCCATTGCCGGAGAGCTTTCCGGCAAGCTGGAAGCGCCGTTTAAGGAAAGGGTGATTAGTTTAAAGACTCCCTGGAAACGGGTGTCTTTGTACGATATATTAAGGGAGAAAACCGGCAGGGATTTTTCAAAGGTAAACAGCAGGGCCGGGATGGCGGAATTAGCCGACAGCCTGGGGGTTAAGTACGCGGAAGGCAACGGTGAGTTCAAAATACTTGACCATGTATTTGAGGCTTTTGTCCAGCCGGATTTAATTGAGCCTGTTTTCATTACAGACTATCCGTCAAAACATTCACCTCTTGCCAAGCCGAAAAAGGATAATCCTGAAATAGCCGAAAGGTTTGAGCTGTTTGTAAACGGGCAGGAAATCGCGAATGCTTACTCGGAGTTGAATGATCCTGTTCAGCAGAGGATGAGGATGGAGGAACAGGTCAAGGACAAGGAAACCAGGGAGGAAGGCGGGGAGGTTGATGATGATTATATCCGCGCCCTGGAGTACGGTATGCCCCCGTGTTCGGGACTGGGGATAGGCATAGACAGGCTTGTGATGCTGTTTACGGGATTGTCTTCAATAAGGGATGTGATACTGTTTCCACAATTGAAGAAGGAAACTGAATAGAGGGTGTATCCCCGCATTTGCAAAATAGAAAAAGAGAAAGGGGTCAGGTCTTTACATTTTACAAAAGCTGAATTAGTCGAGCGATTAATTATCAGCCATTAATCAGGCATGTTAAACAAAATTGCTTATTGCCATTTTTTGTTAAATGTCGAGACCTGACCCCTGCGATTGATAAAGTATAATAGATGTTGAAAAGGGGTTCACAAATACGGGAATACACTCCTGAATAGGAAAGCTGTTTTATGGGTTATGAACTGTTTGTAAGTTTAAGGTATTTAAGGGCAAAAAGGAAACATGTTTTTATATCGGTGATTTCTTTTATTTCAATTGGCGGCGTTGCCCTGGGTGTTGCCGCTCTTATGATTACCCTTTCCATAATGAACGGGTTCCAGCTTGATATAAAGAAGAAAATAGTCGCCAATAGTTCCGATATAGTTATTATTAACCAGGATAATGCGGGATTAAGCGACGTGAAGGCGGTAAGGGAAAAGGCAGAGGCGGTATCCGATGTTATTGCAACGTCTCCGTTTGTTCTGGGACAGGTGATGTTGAAGTACCGGGACAGCGCGTCGGGCGCCGTTATCAAGGGCATTATCCCGGAATTAACAAACAGGGTTCTGGACATTGAAAGTAATACAAAGATTGGAGACTTTTCACGTTTGTCCGAAGACAAGGCAGGTTCAATCGGCGGCAGGGCAGGCATAGTGCTTGGCTGCGAACTGGCAAGGAACCTGGGAGTTACGCTGGGCAAGACCATATCGGTGATGTCGCCTTCGGGAAAGGCAACTCACCTTGGTTTTATACCCCGTATTAAAAGGTTCCGGGTTATAGGGATTTTTGATTCGGGCATGTATGAATATGACAGTAGCCTGGGCTATGTTTCAATGGCGGTTGCTAAGGAAATGTTCGGTATGGGAGGGAAGGTCTCCGGGATAGAAGTGAAAATAAAGGATATGTTCAGCGCGGGAAGGGTTGCCTCCAAAATACAGGATGAACTTGGCTATCCCTACTGGGTAAGGAGCTGGATTGATACTAACAGGAATCTTTTTTCGGCGCTTAAACTTGAAAAATTTGTGATGGCAATAGTTCTGATACTGATTGTCCTGGTTGCCGCATTTAATATAGTATGCACTCTGATAATGATGACGCTGGAAAAAACGCGGGACATTGGTGTATTGAAGGCAATGGGGGCAAAGAACGGCAGTATAATGAATATTTTCATTTTCCAGGGGGCTGTAATAGGGGTCATCGGCACGTTTATCGGAACGGTTTCGGGATATATTATATGTCGTTTAATAGACAGGTATGAATTTATAAAATTACCCGCGGAAGTCTATTACCTGAGTACGGTTCCGGTCAGAATACAGGTAAATGACATTCTGTTTATCTGTATTGGCGCGATTTTAGTCAGCCTGTTATCAACGATATACCCGGCGCTCCAGGCTTCAAAACTGGACCCCTGCGAGGCAATCAGGCATTATTAAGGGGTCAGGCCTTTACATTTTACAAAATGTAGCAACAAGCATTTTTCTATGTTAAACTTAATTATTGGCAGTTAATCGATAAGTAGAGACATACAGATTTTGTAAAATGTCAAGGCCTGACCCCTGTGATTAACTGTGATTAATAAAATATAATAGATGTTAAAGTAAATTTTCGGTCATAAGGAGTTTACAAATACAGGGATGTACTCATTCGATGTTATGGAGTAAATGAAAAATGGACGGTATGGTTCTTGAGGCCAGGAATGTGCATAAGAGTTTTTACCAGGGAAACAGGGAAGTAAAA
>JAUXBS010000055.1 GCA_030619245.1 Clostridia bacterium
CATTCTGTGAATCATACACTATAATTCGCTTGTGGTCAGGTCTCTACATTTTACAAAAGCTAAATTGAACAAGCAATTAATAAATAGCTATTAATCAGGTATATAAAATAAAACTGTTTTATTGCCATATTTTGTTAAATGTCGAGACCTGACCCCCGCGCATTAATCATTCAAACTGGACATCGTCAGTACTTGATTGTATGCCCTTGAGCCGCATCTGGAGCTCTTCAGGATTTGACGCTGCGGACAGCGCATCCTCAACCTTGATTTTTCCTTCGACCACCAGCACTTCAAGCGCCTTGTTGAAAGACTGCATACCGTAAAAACTTCCTTTATCTTCCATTATTTTTCTAACCTCGGAAAAATCGTTTTCCATGATGTACTTCTTTATTAATGACGTGGCTATCAACACTTCAATTGCCACTACCCTGCCCTTGCCGCTCACGTGGGGAAGCAGTCTCTGTGATATTACCGCCTGAAGGCAGTCGGATAGCTGGAACCTCACCTGTTGCTGCTGATGCGGCGGGTACAAATCTATAATACGTGAAACTGTCTGTATTGCATCTATTGTATGGAGTGTTGAGAATACCAGGTGCCCTGTCTGCGCTGCTGTTATCGCGGCGCTCGCTGTTTCCGGGTCCCTTATTTCTCCTATAAGTATAACGTCAGGGTCCTGCCTTACCACCTGCCTTAATGCAGTCGCATACGTGGCAGTATCAAAACCCAGTTCCCTCTGGCTTATGATGCTCTTCTTATCCTGAAAAATAAATTCTATGGGGTCTTCTATGGTTATTATATGGGTGGAACGCGTGGAATTAATCTGGTTTATCATGGCAGCAAGAGTGGTTGACTTGCCTGAACCCGTGGTACCTGTCACCAGGACAAGGCCTCTCTGGTTTTCAGCTATTTTCCGCATTACCGCAGGCAGGCCAAGGTCCTTGAACTTCAAAACATCACTGTTAACAGCCCTCATTACTATTCTTATCTTGTTCCGCTGAAGATAAATATTTACACGGAATCTCCCGGCGCCGGACGCTTCGTAAGAAAAATCATATTCATGTTCTTTTATAAATATATCCCGCTGCCTATCATTCATCATTGCCAGTACGCAACGATTCATATCATCCTCGCTAAACACATTGTCCATTCCTGCAACAAGGTTTCCATCAATCCTGAATACAGGCGCTGCTCCCGCGCTTAAATGAAGGTCGGAGGCTTTCTTTTCTACCATGAGTTTCAGGAGTTCGTTTATTTCCATTATTTATTATCCTTTTTTCCCTGCCTGAATATTGCCGGGACATCAACCGTCCTTGCCCGGACCCTGGAATGTTCTTCAGGCACTGCTGTATTTTTCCGGGACACCTTCCTTTCCTTCTCCCCGAGGTGGGGAAAACCGGTGGCTATTACGGTTATTCTAATCTCGTCTTCCAGGGTGGTATCAAACACCTGGCCATATAATATATTAACTTCATTGCTCACAGACGCATTTATGGCCTTCATGGCATCATCTATCTCATTAAGAGTTATATCCGTATTGCTTAATATATTAACGAGCAGTCCCCTTGCTCCTGTTATCGACACGTTATCAAGCAAGGGACTCTCTATTGCTTTCTCTGCGGCTATTATTGCCCTGCCGGTACCCTTTCCTATTCCCATACCCATCAATGCCTCGCCCGCATTAGTCATTATTGATTTAACATCCGCAAAATCAACGTTAATTACTCCCGGTGTTGTTACTATGTCAGCTATACTCTGGACCCCCTGCCTCAGCACATCATCCGCTATTTTAAACGCCTCAAGAGCAAGCGTATCCTGTGAAATCACATCAAATAGTTTCTGGTTAGGTATGATTAACAGGGTATCAACCTTTTCTCTCAATACCCGCATCCCTTCTTCCGCCTGTTTTGCCCTGACGGACCCCTCAAAATCAAACGGCCTGGTAACCACCCCAACAGTTAATGCGCCTGATTCCTTGGCGATCTCCGCAATAACGGGCGCGCCCCCGGTTCCGGTACCACCGCCCATCCCCGCAGTTACGAATACCATGTCCGCTCCCGCAAGAACATCCTTTATCCCCTGCTGGTCCTCCTCCGTTGCCTTTTTACCCTTTTCCGGGTCACCACCCACACCAAGCCCCTTGGTAAGAGACGCCCCTAATTGAATCTTCAAACCTGCGATGGAATTCTTGAGGGCCTGAGCATCAGTATTGGCGGTAATGAACGATACGTTCTTTATGCCATGCTCTATCATCCTGTTTACAGCATTACCGCCGCCGCCGCCTATTCCTATAACTTTAATCTTCGCTGATAATTCGGGGTCTTCCGGAATAAATTTTAATACCATGTCTTCTCCTTAAATCATTTCGATTCGTAAATTCTGTCACATATATATGGAGAAAAGGACTAAAATACCTGATCCATCCATTCCTTCAATTTACTGAAAATCCCACCGCTCCTAACTGTGCTTATCGAAATATCCTTTGTTTCTCCCGCTTTTTTTACAAGCCCTATGGCTGTTGCGTAAAGAGGGCTTTCCATAACACTATTAACACCCGTAACATTATGGGGTGTTCCCAGGTGTACCGGTATCCCAAGAATGTTCTCCGAAAGCTCCTTAACACCGTTCAACATTGAACAACCTCCTATCAGTATTGCGCCCGAGGAAATAAGGTTCTCATACTCGGTGTTTCTTATCTCATCTTTTATATAACTCAGTATTTCCTTCATCCTGGCTTCTATGACATCCGCAAGGTCTTTCTCGGATATTTTTATCTGTGATATATTATCCATGCCAACAGCGGTTATTACCTGGTCTTCAACCACCATCCTGGCCTCTGCATTGCCATAAATTTCCTTTATGCGCTTTGCCTCAGCCGGCAATATGCGCTTTACTCTTACTATGTCCCGCGTTATCATATCACCGCCTATCGGCAATTGTTTTATAAATCGAAGGTAGCCATCATAGAATATTGCAAGATTAATAGTCTGGCCGCCTATATCAATAAGTACACACCCGATGTCCTTCTCTTCCTTTGTTATAACAACACTCGAAGCTGCAATTATCCCCAACTCTATTTTTGAATAGGCAACCCCTGATTTGTTAACGCATTTTACAACGTTATTAATTGCAGTTGATATGCCGTATATCACCTGGACATTGGCTATAAGATTTGTCCCCTCCATTCCCACGGGATTCTCAACGCCTCCCTGTGTATCAACTGTGTATCCCTGCGGTATTATATGAATAATTTCATTCTCGGGCGGTATTCTCACTGCCCTGGCGTTTTCCATCACCCTTGCTATATCCTCATTATTTATTTCCCTGTCAGAGCGGGATATCATAATAGCATTTTCATGCGTGAAGCTTTCAATATGCTGGCCCTTAACGCCCACGCACAATTCCTTTATAGCGCTATCGGCAGACGATTCTGCTTCCCTGATTGCCTTACTGATAGAAACAATGGTTTCTTCTATGTTCACCACCATCCCTTCCTTCAGCCCAAATGAAGGCACACAGCTCGTCCCTATTATCTCAAGCTGCCCCTTATCGTTTATCCTGCCGACCGCAGTGTAGATATTGCTTGAACCAATATCCATTCCTGTATAATATCTGCCCTTCATGATAACTCCTTGATTTTTACTTTACAAAAACATCCCTTTTGTTCTCTTTCCAGAATCTTACATCAATCAGCGCGCAATCTTTGTTTTTTGTATTTTCAATTACTTTTTTTAAATCATTAAGCTTATTTTTGATGTTTACTTCTATCTTTCCCCAGCGTATATCAATACCGTAGGCTTTTAACCTGATATCCCTGATATCGCTTCCTCTTATAATTGAAAGATTGTCATAGAAATCCCTGTCTGCTTCCCTTATACCGGGGATGAACTTTACGATTTCCTTCAATGCGTAATCATCTGTTATCCCTGTTATTTTCGGAAGACCGGGTGCTTCTCCCGGGAAAACCACACCTTCAATGTCAATAAGTTCAACCTTTCCCGCCTTAACCGTATTCACTATACGAGCGATTGGAACCCGCTCAATAATCCTGATAAAAATTGCATCGGGATAACTCCTGACAACCTTTATGTTATCAATTTGCCTGATACTTTTCAAGTGTTTTTTAATCTTTTTTAAATCAATGGCGAATATGTTCTTGCCCGGCTCAATTCCCGCTCTTGAAATCACATCCTCTTTTTTAAGCGATTTCAACCCCTCAATTTCTATAGTCTTAAGCCTGAAAATATCCGATTTTGTCAAATACTGCCAGAAACCGTACACCGCCAGCCCTAAAACAGAAACAATAATTATTAATTTGAATATCAATAATAACTTTTTCAGAAATAAAATAGATTTATTTTTTCTTCGAGTTTTCACTTTTCAATGCCGAAGCGAGTATTTTTAAAACGAGCTGGCTGAAGGATATTCCCGCGGCCTCCGCGGCCTCCGGCACCAGGCTTGTCATAGTCATACCGGGTATTGTATTAATTTCCAGCACGTACAGCTTCCCTGATTTATTTAATATCATGTCAGTCCTGGTTACGCCTTTACAGCCGAAAATATTGTGCGTCGTCAGGGCAAGTTCCTGAGCTTTCTTATACTGGATTTTTGAAATACCGGCAGGAATTACATGTATTGAACCACCCTCGTCATACTTGGCCTTCAGGTCATAAAACCCCCTGGTTCCCGCAGGTATTATTTCAACAACAGGCAGAGCCATCCTGTCAAGTATTCCCACGCTGAGTTCCCTGCCTCTGATGTACTTTTCTATCAATATCTCTTCACTGTACTTAAATGCCACGTCTATGGCCCTTTTTAACGCTTTCGTTTCCCTTACAATACTTACTCCTATAGAAGAACCCTGTTTCGATGGTTTTACCACAACAGGCAACTTGAGCCTTAACAGGAAATTTTTCCTGTTGTCCTTTTTCACTATTTCATACTCAGCTACCGGTAAATTGTGGTATACAAATATCTTTTTTGTGAATATCTTATCCATTGCAAGAGCGCTTGAAAGCACTCCCGAGCCCGTATAAGGTATTCCAGCAAGTTCAAGGAGGCCCTGCATCACGCCATCCTCTCCATACTCACCATGAAGCGCAATAAACGCAATATCTATTTTCCTTGCTGATAATTTCCTAATCGCATCGTTCTTAATGTCTATCTTTGTCACTTTAAGGCCAAGCGACTTAATTGATTTGTAAATAGCGTTACCGGTTTTTAATGATATTCCGCGTTCCTGCGATACTCCCCCGCACAGCACTGCTATCTTCTTATTGGTAAGTATCCCCGGAACAACAATTTTCTTGTTCTTATTCAACTTAACCCTCCAGTATCCTTATTTCCGGTTTCAGGTTCACCCCGTATTTTTTTCTAACGGTTTCCCTGGCCAGCTTAATCAGTTTCCGAATGTCTTTTGATGTTGCCCCCCCTTTGTTTATAATAAAATTCGCGTGTTCTTTTGAAATAACCGCGCCGCCGATTGCCTTGCATTTTAAACCCGCTCCTTCTATCAGTTGGCCTGCAGTCATGTTGCCCTTCGGGTTCTTAAAGACAGACCCTGCGCTGAAGCCACCAGGCTGGTTTATCCTGGACTGCTTAACCCTTTCAATTCTCTTGATAATGTCAGATTTCTTTGAATTTCCCAACTTCAACCCCACTGCGGTTATTACTTCACCTGCGGGAATATAGCTTTTCCTGTAGGAAAACCTGATGCTTTCTTTTGGCACTCTTTTGACCCGCCCTGACTTTTCCATTAGCTCAACCCACTCAAGCACATCCTCCATCTTCCCGTCCGCTGTTCCCGCATTTGTCACCACCGCGCCGCCGATTGAGCCGGGAATGCCCGACATGAACTCAATTCCCGAAAGATCATTATCCATTGTTTTCTTTAACAAATCATTAAGTTTTACTGCTGAGCCGGCAACAACACTTGTGCCGCTTATCTCAAACTTTTCAAACTCGCCTTTCAGCTTAATCACTATGCCCTTGAGCCCGCTGTCAGAAGGGAGAATATTGGTTCCACAGCCCAGCATGAAATAATTGATACTGTTTTTTACAGCAAATTCCAATAATTTTCTGAGGCTGTCAACCCCCCCCACATCAGCAATACACTCCGCGGGCCCGCCGACATGAAATGACGTGTATCCCGACAGGGACACATTCGATTTTATCTGCCCGCCGATTATCCTTCTTATTTCCCTGCGAATATCTCTCCTCATCAGTTAAACCTGTATAGAAACTGTCCCCCTATCGCTTCCTTTGATATTACGGGAATGACAGTAACCCCTTCATAGTATTTGAAATTCAACGATGGGTTTATAATCTTTGCAATCACCTTCTTAAATTCACTATCGCTGTTTATCATTTCAAGACTAATCTTTTCAACAAAATTCCCAATTAAGAAACCAAACCCCGGAGTAATTATTGAATCATTCAGGCTGAATGACTCGTGTGATATCTCAATTGTGCTCTCAAAAAGAAAACTTGCAGTAAAACTTCCTAAAAAACTATGCCACTTGCCGTACCCGCGCGCCCTGTAGTACAAGTAGGTCTGCGAACCAACGTAGGGGTGTCCGATGAAGTTCCAATAAAAAGAGTCGCCATCCCATATCCTGATATTTTTCATAAAGAAATTTTTCTTGTAAGTATCAAAGTCCCCGCCGGCATCGCTTAAAACCTTGAACATGATTAAATCCCCTGCCCAGTGTATTCCATAAAGGAACCCCGCGTCAAGCGCGATTTCGCCTGCGGAATGTTCTCTTGCTGCAGGAGCAAAGTACTTATTCCCCCGGGCATAACTGCTTGAAGAGTATAAAAACAGGACAGACAATAGTATTATTAATTTTCTTTTCAAAGTAATGCCCATTTCCTTTATTATTCTTTTTTACTGATATATTGCCGCAAAGTATAATAATAATATTTTATGTTACCCGGGAACAAGCCTCAAATGTTAAAGGATTTAAATTGTTTTCTTACAATTACAAAATTTAAGATTCATTTTATTATACTAAAAAATCCTTTTAAAATAAACAAAAATCTTGATTATCCTAATTTTCGTCCTATTTTGGAATTGACTTTCATAAGTAATAATTGTATAATGAAAAAGAATAAAATAGTAATCATATAAAAAACCGAAGGGAGATTGACATTGGAATCCAATACTTTAAAAGAAATCATGGAACAGCCGGAAAGTTGGAAAACAGTAGTAAATTACATCAAAAGCAAGAGGGATGAAACCAAGAAATTCGAGGAGACCTTTAAATGAGCAAATACAAAGGCATCCCTCAAAAAGGCCGTGAACTGATGGGACGCCTCAAACTAAAAGGCGAGATAAA
>JAUXBS010000227.1 GCA_030619245.1 Clostridia bacterium
GTTTCCTCCCTTATGAACCTCTTCAGGATAAACCCAAGCAAAGTCCATACAACGAACAGGGTAAGGACTACCACACCCAACCCTTTCAGCCCGTACCCGCCCAGTAAACTTATTATCATCGCGGATTGCGCCGCGCACGGGATACAGATGCACATTAACGCCGAGCAAATAAACCTCTGCTTTCTGGATTCAAGTATCCTGGTTGCCATCAGCCCCGGCACATTACAGCCAAAACTCAGAAACATGGGAACTATGGCAAGGCCGTGAAGGCCGAGCCTGTGCATCAGGTTATCAACGAGAACCGCCAGCCGGGGCAGGTACCCCATATCCTCCAGAAAACTCAATATCAGGTAAAAGGAGACTATATAGGGCAGTACCATGGCAATTGGAACGTATAAACCCGTTGTCATGAGCCCGAACGACTGCACAAAATCCAGCTCTCCGTCAACTAACTTCCCTATAATTATATCATGAATAAACCCCGGGCCAAGAAGCTCTGACAGCTTCAACATTATGGGAGCCCACAACCCGTTAAACAAGGGGTCAAATACGTAATTGATAAGGCCTTCTCCTATAAACCTTATTATTTTAAATGTAAGAGCCATTACAAGTACTGCAAACGGTATGCCGGTAAGAGGCATAACGGTAAGTTCCCCGAGCCGGTCCATAAGCGTATGGTGCCTGTGCTCAAGGTTCTGTACCCTGCTTACTATATTACCAATCTCGTGAAACCTTTCCTTTTCCTCATACTTGAATGGACTGGCCTTTGCCTCCTTAAGCCTTGATACAATGTGATTAATACCCTCCCCGGAAACTGCGCATACCGGGATACACGGGACGCCCAGTATCTCCTCAAGTTTTTCGGCATCAACATGAATACCCCTGTGCACGGTTTCATCCCAGAAGTTAAGAACCACCAGCATTGGCTTGCCTTTTTTTACAAGCTGGAGAGTCAGGTTCAGGTTTCTTTCAATATTAGTTGAGTCAATTACGTTTATAATAACATCACCTTCATCAAGCATCTTTACGGCAACATCTTCCGCCCTGCAGGTTGCCTCAAGGCCATAGATCCCGGGAATATCCAGAACATCGGCAAATTCTTCACCCAGTTTTAGCTTACCTTCGGTGTAACCCACCGTTGTCCCGGGGTAATTGGACGCTATCACGTCAACCCCCGTGAGCCGCGTGAACACAACGCTCTTGCCTACATTCGGATTACCTGCCAGCAATACCCTCATTTGCCCTCAACCTCCACGAGTATCTTCTGCGCCATGCCGAACCCTATCGCAGTATGAGTACTTCCCACCATAATGGTTACAGGCCCCCTCATTAACTGGCCGCTTACTTTCTTCACTATGTTTCCTTCCCTTATCCCCATTACATCCAGCCTGCCCCTTAATTTATGCCCGCCTTCTATCTCAATAATAATACCGGTTTCCCCCTGTTTCATTCTTGCAAGTGAAATTGTTTCCTTATTCTTCATTTTTATCCCTTCTGCATTCTTCACACTTCCCAAACAGTTTCAACCGGTGCTCGGTTAACTTGAATTTATACTTCTTTTCAATCTTTTTTGTCAGTGATTCCATTTCAGGCACTTTTAGTTCTATCGTCTTCCCGCAGTTTACGCATACTATGTGTTCATGCATTTCATGCCTGTACTTGTGCTCATACCTTACCCTGCTGCCTTCAAGGTACACTTCTGAGGCCAGGTTCGCTTCGCATAATAATTTAAGCGTCCTGTACACCGTTGCGAAACCTATTGCAGGTTTCTTCTCCTTTAGTAAAAGGTATAAGTCCTCCGCAGTAAAATGCCTTTCCTCCGAAAGGAAGGCTTTCAGTATTTCCTCCCTCTGCGCAGTATGCTTCAGCCCCCGCCCCTTTAGAAATGAAGAGAATACCTTTTTTTCTTCTTTGAAATCCATCATAATCCCCCGGCTCTTATTGATATTGATTATCAATATCAAGTATATCATAGTATTGTTTTTTTGTCAATAGAAAAGTAAAAAAAAGTGGGAATAGGAAGGGACATCGTACCCCCCTTAGTATATCATTGTCAAGAGTTGAATTACGAGGAGTTTCCCGAATATGAGACTTCTCATTCCATGATGTCGTATCCTGTGGAATCGTGGCACAGGGGAATAGGCGACATCATGCAATAAGAAGTGCCAATGGTGCGACATAATGTAATTAAAAGTGCCGTATCAGGTAAAGTGACTATGGTGAGAAGTGCCGTTTCAGGAGAAAATTCCGTGTTAAGGGCGGAGTGGCCGCCGCCCGTTTCATCTGCACTTCAAACAACGATTATAAAGTAGCCACTATTAAATGCCATGGTGTGTCAGTCATATTTAATTAAGCATTTTCTTTTGGGTTTGCTCCGTATTTATTTTCTCCGGCACTACTGTCAGTTGCAAAAAGAACTAATAACCAAATAGGACCAATAAATGGTATTAATAATATTAATAGCATCCAAGCACTTTTCTCAATATCGTGAAGCCTTCGAATTGACACTGCTAAACCTGGAATTAGAACTGCTAAACTATAAAGCATATACAATGGGCCATATCCGGTACCTTGTATTGCTATTCCAAGAACATTATCAAGAATCATTGCTACAATCATAAAAATA
>JAUXBS010000043.1 GCA_030619245.1 Clostridia bacterium
CCCCGGCAGTAGTGAAAATGTTTTCTTTGACCTGAGCGCAAAAACAGTACTTCAGCGATTTCACCCCGCTCTTCACCGGTTTTGAAGAACTAATTATTAAGCTATCCCTGTTGCTTGGACTGAAGGATTATGATTTACCGTGACCAGGAAGGGTCTTCGCTGTTGCCTCTTAAATAAAACAGCAGTTTCTCGTATTCACCGTCGGCGCGCATTATATAGACACCCTTCTTCTCGCCCTTATCAGACGTGAACACTATATAATTGCCGTCAGGAGACCAGGAGGGATTTTCATTTGAACCGCCGTTATAGGTAAGGCGTTTCCTGCCGCTGCCGTCAAAACGCATCGTATATATGTTGAATTTGTTTTCTTCAAGCGAAACATAAGCTATCCTGTCGCCATAACACACCCCTGAATCATTGTACCTGCCTTCATAAGTTAACCTGCGCAGGTTTGTCCCTTCCGCGTCTATGATATATATCTGCGGCTTGCCGCTCCGGTCTGACGTAAAGAGGATTTCCCTTCCATTCGGCAGCCAGCTTGCGGATGTTTCTATAGCCCAGGAACGGGTCAGTTTTTTTAGTTCATTTTTCTTTTCATTGTATATGTATATATCCGAATTGCCGGACCTGGTCATTGTCAGGACAACGGAAGCTCCATCGGGAGACCACCTGCCGCCCATGTTCGTATAAGTGGACGGGAACAACCGTTTTGAGTTTCCTGTTTTGGTATCAAGAACGTAAAGGCCCGGCCGTCTGAGCTTGTAACTGGTATAGATGATCTTTTCATTGTCCGGAGACCACCTGGGCAGCAATACTATGGACTTCTCCCTTGTCAACTGCCTTATGTTATAACCGTCATAGTCAACTGCGTAAATTTCCTTATGTCCTGACCTATCGGAAATAAACGTTATCCTGGAACTTGTAATACCCCTGCTCCCGGTTGTGTATCTAAGAATGTCCTCCGCGAACTGGTGAACCAGAGCCCTGTGCACTTCCTTATTACCATTGTACCTCTTTTTAAATACCTTAAATATTCCTCTTACATTATAAAGCGCTCCTGTTAATATCAATTCTTTGTTCTTTACGGTGTAGGAGGCAATTGCGGCGTATTCGATTCCTTTTGAAATTAATTCAGAAAAATTGAGGTCATTTTTCTCGCCTGCAGGAGGCCCTTCCCTCTGGCTGAACATTCCTGATATGAAAAGGTCATTCTTTAAAATATCCGTTAACTTCTTTGAACCGAATTCCTTTTCCTCCGATTCTTTCGTCGGCGAAAATCTTGAGATGGATATTATTATTTTACCCCCTTTAGGCGCTCCATCCATGGTTTTACCCAGGTCAACTTCCGTATTCTGGCCATGAGTTGGGCCTGCGGCGGTAACCGCCAGGCACATTGCCAGAATCAATGTTTTACCTGATTTTAAAATGGAATCTAACAATTAAATACTCCTCGTCAAAACCCGAAGGCAATGGTGGAAACGGCGCGGAATTTTTTACCGCGCGTAAGCCTGATATGTCCAGCCCCGCCTCTCCGGAATTCTCATCAACCCTTACCCCGTTTATTTCTCCGTCCCTCATTATCCTGAAGTATATTACCGCCTGCCTGCCGAGCAGGCCCTCAAGCTGCGCAGGCATAACCCAGTTGTTGCCGATTTTCTTTTCCAGGTCCCGCAGGTAGGTCGGGTACGGGAAATTCTTTATGTCAATTACCGCCACCGTCTGCCGGGGCGGTTTTGGCGGTTCAGATTTGGGTTCCGGGGGTTTTACCGCTTTTTTCTTTATGTTCTTTTTATTATAAACTTCTTCCGTTTTTTTCTTTTTTATTTTTTTTTCAGGTTTTTTCGCTTCTTTTTTTTTCTCCTGTTCAGGCGCATCATAATACCTGAGCTGTACAGGCAGGCCGGATTGAAAAATATTAATCCTGCGGTACTCGAGCTGGGTTTTGAAGACTAAAAATGCGGAGGCGTGAATAAACAGGGATAATATCAGGCTCCATTTAAAGCTTGCATTATCAGGATTATTCATCATTGCTGATTCTTGATTTCTTCCTTTTTTACATTTGCCTGCTTTGCTTCGTTGGAATGCGGGTACTTCCTGATTATTCCATCAAGTAATAATATGGCTTTTTCATTCTGCCTCAACTTTATAAGCGCAAGGGCTTTTTTAAACTCTGCCTTTTTTACCTCATCCGAACCGGGGAAATTAGAAATAACTTTTGTGAATTCCTTTATTGATTCGTCCCACTTGCTCTGGCTGAAATAACACTCCCCCTTCCAGTACTGCGCCTCCGGCGCAAGGACATCGTCCTGGTACCGCTTCAACAATTCATCAAAACCCATAATCGCAAGGGAATAATCGCTCTTAACGTAATCCTTATAGGCAAGGTCATAAATTTCTTTCGCGGGGGATTTTCGGGCAGCCGGCGCTGTTCTACCGGAGGCTGGTTTTGAAACACCCGCCTTCCCGGCAGGCTTTCCCAGTTTTCTTGAAAGAACATCAATGCTCTCGGTAACTACCATGAGGTTTTCCATGAGTTCATCCAGCCTCATGCCCAGTTCCGCCTGGTTGCGTTGAACATCTTCTATGTTTTTTTCTATTTTTAATACGCTTTGCTCTACCCTGGAAATATCATTTTGGGTCGCAATCATGGGGAATTCAGCGCAGGCTGAAAGCATGATTGCAAAAGGCAGGGCCATCATTAATAGACGGGATTTCATTATCTTACTCTTAACAGGGTTTCGGCTCTTCTATTCCTGGACCAGGCCGCTTCAACGTGACGCGGGTCTACCGTTTTCTCTTCTCCCCAGCTTAACACCTCTATCCTTGAATTGTTAACCCCCATTGCAACGTAGTACTTTCTTACGCCCTCTGCCCTTCTCTCTCCAAGGGCAATATTGTACTCTTCGGTACCGCGTTCATCACAATGCCCATCAACCCTCACCCATTCATAAGGATTATCATTAAGCCACCGGGCATTTTTTTCAAGCACATCTTTCGCCGCTGTTTTAATGTTTGATTTATCAAAACCAAAATAAATGGTTTCAAGGGCGTCCGTTACTTCATATACTCTGTCCTCAAGAGCAATATTATCCTCCTTGCCGCCCCATTTTTCCCCGGTTTTTACCGGTTCATCTATTATAATTGTTGTTTTCTTTTTCTTCCCACAGCCGGTTATTGCTATTATAAAAGACAGCATAAAAACCAACACAAGCGCGCTTTTTCTCAATCTCATTTTTTCCCCTCCTGAAAAGTGTTATTTTTAATCTTTTTGTTTTATAACATATATGATTAATATAGTCAAGATTATAATTTACATTCAACCACAATAATTATTACGGAATGACCAGGTTCTTCCGTTTGTCCTTCATGTTCATAATCGTATGCTGGGTAAGCGATAAAATATTATTAGTAAACCAGTACAGGGTTAATCCCGCGGGAAATTGTAGAAATATAAAAGTAAAGAAAACCGGCATGAACATCATTATCTTCTGCTGAGCAGGGTCCCCCCCGGGTGAAGTCAACTTCTGCTGGAAGAACATTGCCACTCCCATGAGTATCGGAAATATAAAATAAGGATCCTTCATGGAAAGGTCCGGCACCCACAGAAACCCCTCGTAACGCAGTTCTATTGCCATACGCAGCATCGTAAACAGCGCAAAAAACACAGGCAGCTGCAGGAGCATCGGCAGACAGCCTCCAAAAGGGTTCACCCCTTTGGTTTTGTACATGTTCATCATTTCAACATTCAGCCTTTTCGGGTCATCTTTGTATTTCGCCTGAATTTCCTTCATGTGCGGCTGTATTTTTTTCATCTTTCGCGTTGAATCCAGGCTCTTTTTTGTAAGCGGGAAAGTAATCAGGTGAATCACAAGAGTTAAAAGTATAATTGCAATACCGTAATTGTGAGTTACCTTGTAAAAGAATTTCAGGATTGTCATAAACAATTTGCTTATCGGGTCAAAAAACCCGTAATTTATTACTTTCTCCAGGTTAAGGCCGAGTTTCTCCAGCCTGCCGCTGTCCTTCAACCCCACATACAGGTCAAGCTCAAAGGCCTTTGACCCTCCCGGCTGCAGGGTAAAAGCCTCCGCCCCCAGCCCCACCTGCGGTATCTTTCCACCCAGCCCTTCTTTCTTGTAGCTGTTTATTATAACCCTGGAAAAATCCCGGTCCTTATTAATCAGCATACTCGCGAAATACCTGTTTGTTATACTCGTCCATTCTATCGACGGCGAAATCTCATCAACCTTTAATTTCCTCCTCAGCCGCCCCTCCATAAAACTCATGGCTTTCATGAACCTGGGATTTTCCTTGTTCATTTTATCAATTGTCTTCTTTTCTTTGTCTGTAACGCCCTCTCCGGCAATGCCCAGCCCGGCTTCCCAGGTAATACTCAGGTTTTTTATTTCTGCGTCTTCATTTGATTCGTTGGTGGTTTTTACCTTAAAGCCATGAATGTTCCCTTCATAAGAAAAACTATATATCTTTGATATGTGAATCCCTGAATTCGTGAGGTAATCAAACTGCACTTTTGTGGATTCGCCCTCATGCAAAATTATATTATTGAATTCCGCCCTGACTTCAAATACCTCCTCCGACAGGTCTCCAAAATTCCTGGCCCCGACTTTTAACGGAAGCATATCAACGTCCTTTAAAAACACCAGGTCCGGCATGTTCTCCTTTTTCTCCTGCTCCTCATTCACATACCAGTGTTTAATGCTCCCTCCCCTGGCTGTCAGTTCTATTACGCTTTCTTTCGTGTGTACCGTTATTATTTCCGCTTCCCTCCGGGGTTCTCCTGTTTTTACCTGCCTGCTTTGCCTGTCTCCCCGGGCAACAACCGGCGGCAATACCCCTGCATCTTCCTGTACCTGCCCGGATTCGTAAGCCTGCTGCTGAATCTGTGGCGGCGGGGCCGGCTGGAAAAACCTGAACCACACCAGTAGAATTCCAATTGATAGTATAACGGCAAGAATCGTGTTTTTTTCCATTTCTTTTCCTTTATTTAATGTAGTGTCTCTTACAATCCGGAACGGGGTCGTACCCACCCGGGTTAAACGGGTGGCATTTAATTATCCTTCTTACCCCAAGGATTGCCCCCCTGCCGGCTCCATGTTCGTTTATTGCCTCCAGCGTGTATTGCGAACAGGTTGGATAAAACCTGCACCTCGGAGTGGAAAATTTAGAAAACAACTGATATAATTTAATAGGCAACACCAAAATGTTTTTAATCATCTTAATACCATTTTTTCCTTCCATAATTCAAGCAGCATATTCTCCATCTCCGTATAATTTTCAAGTTCTGTTATTTTTTTACGAGGCAGGATTACCAGGTCAATTCCATCTTTTATCCTTTTCTTGTTTAATCTGAAAACTTCTCTTATGAGCCGTTTCGTCCTTACCCGGCAATTGGCCTTTCCTATCTTTTTTGACAGTACCCAGCCAATTCTCGGTTTTTCCCCGTCTTTTCTGTCCAGGATATACATTACCGTGTAATTATTTGCAAAAGACTTCCCGGTCCTGAATACTATTCTGAATTCTTCTGCTTTTCTGATATGCTCGTATCTATTGAACCCTGCTTTTTTCTTCAAGTTTAAACCATGACCTGTTTTAATCCATCAGGAAAACTAAAACTGCATTAAGCGGTCAGCCGTTTTCTGCCTTTTCTCCGCCTGGCTTTAATAACCGCCTGGCCTCCCGGTGTTGACATTTTTTTCCTGAAGCCAAGTCTTCTTTTCCTTCTCCTGTTCTTTGGTTGAAAAGTACGTTTCATTTCTATTCCCTGAATTAAGTATTTTCCTTCCCAGATTTCTTTTAATAACTGGGGATTATATATTATAAAGCCGGCTATGTCAAGAATATTAATTTTTGTACTTCCCCTGTTTTAATGTTACTAATTGTTTTCTGATTATTTTTCAAATTATGCTTGACTTACCTTTGGTAAGTTACTATACTTTGCATATTAGGATTGATTTTATTTAACCGGCCTTTTCAGTAACATCCTGATATATATTTAAGAATTTATGTTTTTTTATATTTAAATATTACTTCCATTTTAAGGGTTTTATTCTCTACAAAACCCTAAAATCTTTTGTGTGTGCGCTAAGTTATCCACAGGAAATCCAGGTTATTCACAATTGTTAATATCTTGTGAATAATTTTTTTAACATGTTTTTTACTAAAATCCTTGTTTTATATGAAGATTTGAGGTTTTTCATGCCCTTGACCCCCGAACAAATTTGGAATAAAGTTATTGCAAACCTTAAGGACAGTATTTCACCGGAAACTTACGAACTATGGTTTAAACCTATAAATGCCGTTTCTTTTGATGATAAATTCCTTAATTTAAGTGTCCCCAACAAGTTCTTCTCAGACTGGATTCAGGATCATTTTCAGGAAACTCTTGAAAACCTTATCGGGCAAATTACCGGAAGTGAGGTTAAGGTTATTTATTCCGTTGACCCCAATTCCAGAAAACTGATGCTTGAAACTGAAAATGAAGACCCTGTTCCTCCTGAAAATGAACCAACTCCAAAACCTGTTCCTGAAACCTCTTTCAACGAAGCCATGCAGCTTTACCCCAAATATACCTTCAAACAGTTCGTGGTTGGCGGGTCTAACCAATTTGCCCAGGCCACAGCCGAAGCAGTAGCAAATGCTCCCGGAAATGCTTATAATCCTTTATTTATATATGGCGGTGTTGGACTTGGTAAAACACACCTCCTCCAGGCCATAGGCCATCACGTAAAGGAAAAGTTTCCGCGCTTGTCTGTTTTCTACATTACTGCCGAACGTTTTACTAACGAATTTATAGAATCAATCCAGAAGAAACAAATGATAGCTTTCAGGGCAAAGTACAGGAATCTTGATCTCTTCCTTATAGATGATGTCCAGTTTATTTCCGGCAAGCCAAGCAGCCAGGAAGAACTTTTTCACGTTTTCAATTCCATGTACGGCGCTCATAAACAGGTGGCTTTTGCTTCTGACCGGCCCCCAAAAGACATTCAGAAACTCGTTGAACGTCTCCGGTCACGGTTCCAGTGGGGGGTTATTGCTGACATCCAGCCACCGGACCTTGAGACCAGGGTTGCAATCCTTCGCGCAAAGGCTGAATCTGAAAAGCTTTTTGTGCCTGATGATGTTCTCCTGTTCATTGCAGGTGAAATAACCGCAAACATTCGCGACCTGGAGGGCTCCCTTATAAGAATAGTCGCTTTTTCCCACGTCACGGGGACAGAAATTAATATAGACCGCGCAAAAGAAATTTTAAAGGACATAATAACAAAAGATGAAATTGTAGGCCAGATTACCATAGACTCAATACAAAAAATTGTTGCCCGTCATTTCAATATAGATTTCCGGGACATGAAGAGCAAGAGGAGAACCGCCACTATTGCTTTCCCAAGACAGTTGGCAATGTACCTTACAAGGACGCTTACTGAATTTTCAACAACCGAGATAGGCGGTTCTTTTGGCGGTAGAGATCATACCACGGTCATGTACGCAAACGAGAAAATTAAAGCCAAGTTATCCAATGACCCTTATTTTGCCGCTCTTGCAAACAAAATTATACTTGAAATAAAATCCGGTGGTTAATTTTTTATAACTTGTTAATAACTGTAGATTTTTTTATTTTTCCTTCATTTCGGGAATTTTTGTTGAAATTGTTAATAAGTTTTAATTATTTTCAACATGATATTTTACTTTAAGTAATTTCCGTTTATTGATAAGTTATCGGCTTTTTGCCTGGCTTAAATATTTCTACAGTTATTAACAATGCTTTCTACTAATACTACTTTTTATTTTCTATAATTAGTAAAAGATAAAAATAAAAGAGGAGGAACAAATGAAAATCAGCTGTAAAAAGGAAATTTTTTCAAAGAGCTTGCAGGTATTAC
>JAUXBS010000222.1 GCA_030619245.1 Clostridia bacterium
AAGGCCGAACGCGAAAACCCTTTCCTGGCAGTACTTCAGGCATTTCAACGCCTCGCCCTTTTTATGGCCGCCGAAAGTCAGCGCTCCCCTTATTGCCCAGTGTAAAGGAAATATTCCCGAAATTGTATCCCTGCCGTAAGGCACGATGTAGTTGTCCCAGCCCATCTGCACCTTTTCTTCAAGCAACTGGTCAACAATGCTTCTGCCGTTGGTTGACGAACCCGCGAAGACGAGTATGTTCCTCTGCTGGAACTCACGCACTATATCAACCGCTGTCTTATTGTCGGGCGCGGCCCCCAGGATTGCCGCAAATCCGGGCATCCTGCCGTCAACAAGTTTTATTCCCAGCGTCCTTAGTATCGTATCCGAGAAGAACCCCACACAATCCTTCTGCGGTTCCTGCTCGTAAAGATATCTTAATGCAACAATTATTTCTTCCGCAAGCAATGCTGCAATGCCTGAATCAAGCGCGTCACCAAGGAACGGCAGCCACAGGTGCTCTGTCGGCTCAACCTTTAACAGCGATTTTGCTTCATCCAGGACAGGAATAATGTCCCCAAGAACCTTCACCTCAGCCCCGAGCAAAGCATATGCCATTGGCAGGTAAAAAGCAGTCTCGGGGAATTCAACTTTCTGCTCCTTGCCCTTCTCCTTGATTGCCTTATTAAGGAAAGCCTCCGCCTCCTTAACAAGCTTATTAGATCCTCTTATTGCCGCTGCAGCTACTATCTTTGACATTTCTACCTCCTGACATATTGTTTTCTAATACGAATTTACGTTGTTTTCAACTCTTTCTTTCCGGTTCAACCGCTTTTGTTATACTGGAACTTGTATACTTCCTTCTGCAATCCGGACATCTTTCAAGCAAATCCTTCAATACGGCTGTTTTTCCCTTTATTGAATCCAACTGGGGCACGGGAGCAAAGTAATTATCGCAAGCCTTGCATTTTTTCAACTTAACTTCCGTGTTCCACTTATCAAGCCTGCGCCTGGACTTTATATCTTCAATCTTAATCGCGCCGGTGGGGCAGACAACAGCGCAGGCGCCGCACCCTATGCATACATCAGAATTTTCCTTAAAGGGAGTGGTTACCTCTTTACCCGCGCCTCTATTTACCGAGCTTATGGCTGACACACCTATTATTTCACTGCATACACGGAAACATAAACCGCAAAGTATACAATTATCGTCCTTTTTCCTGAACCTTGTTTCCTTAACACCCAGTTCTTCCGCCAGAGCCTGTATTTTCTTCTCTTCAGGGCACCTGGCTAAAAGCAGTTCAATTACAATCTTCCTGGTTCTGAGGGCGTTTTCTGAAGCGGTTTTAATCTCTATACCTTCCTTAACCGGGTAATTACATGAAGTAACAACTTTTGGCCAGCCCTTCCTGATAACCTCTACGACACATAACCTGCATACGCCATAAGGAACAAGCGCTTCATGATGACAGAGAGTAGGAATATATATCCCTTCCTGCTTTGCCAGTTCAAGAATCGTCATGCCTTCTTTCACCGATAGCTTCCTGCCGTCAATTATTAAATTTACCATTTTCTTCTTATTCAACTTTTATTGCCTCTCGCTTACATACATCAAAACAAATCCCGCATTTTATGCATTTATCTTTATCAATTGAATGAACTTCTTTTGGTTTCCCGATAATCGCCTTCTCGGGACAGTTCTTCAGGCACAGCGTGCAGCCATTGCAGTTTTCCTTTATCACTGAATATTGTATGAGTTCCTTGCATACACCTGCCGGGCATTTCTTGTGTTTAATATGAGCTTCGTATTCATCGGAGAAATAACGCAGCGTGCTCATTACCGGATTTGCGGCAGAGGTCCCCAGAGCGCAAAGGGCTCCTGACTCAAGCACCCGGGCCAGATCCTTCAGCAAATCAATATCCCCATCCCTGCCCTTCCCCTGTGTAATCCTGGTCAATATATCATACATATTATCCAGACCTTCACGGCAGGGGACGCATTTTCCGCAGGACTCCTCTCTCAAAAACCCGGTAAAATACCTTGCTACGTCCACCATGCAGTTATCCTCGTCCATGACAATCATGCCGCCGGAACCCATCATTGAACCCACTTCGGTTAAACGTTCAAAATCCACCGGCAAATCAATTAATTTCTCAGGAATACAGCCTCCGGACGGCCCCCCTGTTTGCACTGCCTTGAATTTCTTATTACCGGAAATGCCGCCGCCAATATCATAAATTATTTCCCTCAGGGTCATCCCCATCGGCACTTCTACCAGCCCCGTATTCTTAACCTTCCCAACCAGGGAGAATATTTTCGTCCCCTTGCTCTTCTCAGTGCCTATCTTTGAATACCAGCCTGCCCCCCTGTTAATAATCAGGGGTACATTAGCCCAGGTTTCCACATTGTTAAGATTGGTTGGTTTTCCCCATAGTCCGCTCTCAATGGTATGTATGTATTTCGCGCGAGGTTCACCCACGTGGCCTTCAATGGAAGCCATTAACGCTGTTGACTCTCCACACACAAACGCGCCTCCGCCCCGGTTGATTTTTATCGTAAAATTAAACCCTGAATTTAATATGTTCTCTCCGAGCAATCCGTACTTCTCAGCCTGGCTAATTGCAACCTTCAGGTTCTCCAGGGCCAATGGGTATTCAATACGTATATAAACGTACCCGTCAGAGGAACCTATGGCATAAGCGCCGATAATCATCCCCTCTAAC
>JAUXBS010000042.1 GCA_030619245.1 Clostridia bacterium
ATCAACTAATTATCTGCCAATAATCAGGTCTGTAATATAATATTGTTTACTGCTACCTTTTGTTAAATGTCGAGACCTGACCCCTGCGAACCAATAAAGCATAATAGATTCAGAATAAATTTTTCAAGAAATTGAGACCTGACCTCCTGGTTCTATTTGTGTTTTGGATTTGTTTAGAGTTTAATTTGTATATGAAATATTATTTATCATGGAGGAGTTAAGTATGAACAAGAAAAAACCGGTAGTTGGCATAGTTATGGGCAGTGATTCCGATTTGCCCGTTATGAAAGAAACCGCAGTGATGCTTGAGAAGTTTAAAATCCCTTTTGAGATGGTGATATCATCCGCTCACCGTTCTATTGAAAGAACGATGAAGTACGCGGGCACTGCCGGGGAAAGAGGGCTTAAGGTAATGATAGTCGGGGCCGGCGGAGCGGCGCACCTTGCCGGCGTAATTTCCGCGGTGACGGCCCTTCCCGTTCTCGGTGTCCCGATGGATACCAGGGCGTTGAAAGGGTTGGATTCGTTGTTTTCGATTGTGCAGATGCCCAGGGGGGTACCTGTCGGGACTTTTGCCATAGGCGCGGCGGGCGCTGCCAATGCGGGTGTTTTCGCCGCGGGTATACTGGCTCTGGAATCACCCGTAATAAGGAAGAGACTGGCTGCATATAAGAAATCACTTGAGAAATCGGTAATCGTAAAATCAAAGAAATTAAAAAAAGTCGGTTATAAGAAGTACAGAAAATAAAATACTATGGTTACGTATAAGAGCGCAGGGGTTGATATTGACGCGGGGAATAAGCTTGTTAAGAGATTAAGGAGGATTATTCCTTCAATAGGAGGGTTCTCGGGTTTGTACCCGCTGGTTGACATAAAAAAATACAGGCAGCCGGTGCTGGTTTGTTCAACTGACGGGGTTGGCACTAAACTGAAGATTGCCCGCCTTTGCAACAGGCATGATACGGTGGGTATGGACCTGGTTGCGATGTGCGTGAACGACATTATAACTTCGGGCGCCAGGCCGTTGTTGTTCCTTGATTACTTTGCAACAGGCAAACTCAGGGTAGGTATCGCAGAAGCGGTGATAAAGGGTATACAGAAGGGCTGCAGTCAGTCAGGCTGCCTGTTAATCGGGGGGGAGACTGCTGAAATGCCCGGGTTTTACGGGACGGGAGAGTACGACCTCGCGGGGTTCTGCGTTGGTATCATTGATAAAAGGAAAATAATAGACGGCTCCGGAATAAAGTCAAATGATTTGATTATAGGGCTGGCCTCAAGCGGTGTTCACAGCAACGGCTATTCACTGGTAAGGAAGGTGTTCTCGCAGAAGGAACTTGTAAGGTACGGCAGGGAACTGCTTAAACCAACGAGGATTTATGTAAAAGATATCCTGCCGCTGATGTCCGGGAAGAGTATTACAGTCAAGGGCATCTGCCATATTACCGGCGGTGGTTTTTACGACAATATTACCAGGGTAATGCCGGCGGGTTATGGCATAGAAGTATTTAAAAATTCCTGGAAGGTCCCGGCTGTGTTTAAACTCATACAGGACAGGGGTAGAATAGCGCAAAAGGAGATGTACAGGACTTTTAATATGGGGATAGGAATGGTGGTAATTGTATCAAAAAAGCAGGGAAACAGGGTTTTAAAATACCTTAAGGGGGCCAGGGTTATAGGGAGGGTTATTAAAGGGAAGGGAGTAAAGATTGTCTGATATAAGGATTGCGGTTTTTGCTCCCGGCGGCGGTTCAAACCTTCAGGCGCTTATTGATGCTGTTGAAGCAGGAGTAATAGACGCTGAGATTGCGGTTGTTGTGAGTAACAGGAAGGAAGCTTACTCGCTTGAAAGGGCAAGGAAACATAAGATAGAGGCGCTTTACGTAACACCCGTTGACTGCAGGGACGGAAGTGAGTATTTCCGGAAACTATCAAGTGAAATGGCTGAGAGGAAGATTGGTTTAATCTGCCTGGCGGGGTTCCTTCTCAGGCTCCAGCCGGAATTCATAAGGGAATACAAGGGAAGGATTATGAATATTCACCCGGCGCTCCTGCCCGGTTTCGGGGGTAAAGGCATGTACGGACATCATGTTCATGAGGCGGTTATAAAGAGCGGCGTGAAGCAGTCCGGCTGTACGGTTCATTTTGTTGATGAAGAGTATGACCACGGCCCGATAATCATTCAGAAAGTCGTGGACGTTCATGTTGACGATACGCCTGAAACTCTTGCGGGAAGGGTGCTGGAGCAGGAGCATAAGGCATATCCTGAAGCGGTTAAACTGTATGTTGAAGGCAGGCTGGAAATGAGGGATGGGAAAGTAATTATTGGGGACGGTTCTTTTTAGAACCCGTCCCCCTATGGAGGTTTAGATGCCAAAGATCAGAAGGGCGCTTATCAGCGTGTCAAACAAGACGGGGATAGAAGCGTTTGCAAAGGGGTTGAATGAGTTAGGGGTTGAGATTCTTTCAACGGGCGGCACTGCCCTGAGGTTGAAGGACCTGGGTATACCGGTGCGGTCGGTATCGGAGTATACCGGTTATCCGGAAATGATGGACGGAAGGGTGAAAACGCTTCATCCAAAGATACATGCGGCGCTGCTTGCCGTGAGAGATAATGAGGAGCACATGAAACAGGTGAAGGAGCATAATATTGAACTTATTGACATGGTTGTTGTTAACCTTTACCCGTTTGAGAAGACAGTCGCAAAGCCGGGAGTTTCTCTTGAGGAGGCAGTGGAAAACATTGACATTGGCGGGCCTACAATGCTTCGTTCCGCCGCAAAGAATTACAGGAACGTTGCTGTAATATGCAACCATATGCGGTACCCGCATATCCTTGAAGAAATGAAGAACAACAACGGGTGCGTGAGCGAGGAATCGTGCGCGGTACTCGCTTTTGAAGTTTTTGACCATACAGCAAAGTACGACGAGAAGATTGCAAGGTATCTTGGGAAGCAGTTCCTCGTGGAGGAGGACAGGAAAGATACCGTGTTTCCCGACAGGCTTGAGATTACAATGCAGAAGATACAGGAACTGCGCTACGGGGAGAACAGCCATCAAAAAGCAGCTTTTTACAGGAAAGTCGGAGGAGGCGCCAAGGGGCTGGTTAATATTAAGAAACTCCATGGAAAGGATTTGTCTTTTAATAATATTCTTGACCTTGAGGCAGCTTGGAAGGTGGTCCTTGAGTTTAAAAATCCGGTTTCCGTGATAATAAAACATACCAACCCGTGCGGTGTTGCCGAAAGCAAGGACCTGTGTTCCGCGTACCTTAAAGCGCTTGAATGCGATCCGGTAAGCGCCTTTGGCAGCGTGGTGGGTTTCAACAGGGAAGTTGACAGGAAAACAGCAGAGGAGTTAAGCAGGAATTTCGTTGAGGCGGTCATCGCGCCGCGTTTTGATGAAGGCGCTCTTGAGGTGCTGAAGAGGAAAGAGAATATAAGGTTAATCGTGCTGAACGAGGACGAGTTTACCAGGAATGATTATGATTATAAAAGGATATCAAGCGGGCTGTTAGTGCAGAACAACGATGATAAACTGTTTGCCGGTGAACTGAAGGTAGCGACAAAAAAGAAACCCACAGAGGATGAAATGGAGGCGCTTAAGTTCGCATGGAAGGTCTGCAAGCACGTTAAATCAAATGCAATAGTATATACGAGGAAGGACAGGACTATTGGCATAGGCGCGGGCCAGATGAGCAGGGTTGATTCAAGTGAGCTTGCAATAGCCAAGGCAAAGAAGCAAAAACTTGATATCAAGGGCACCGTACTCGCATCAGACGCATTCTTCCCGTTCAGGGACGCTGTTGATGCAGCCGCAAAAGCGGGGGTAACGGCAATAATACAACCGGGCGGGGCAAAGAATGATGACGAGGTTATAGCCGCCTGCGATGACCATGGTATCGCAATGGTTATGACAGGAATAAGGCATTTCAGGCACTAAAACCAGAATATCCGAATGAATAAAAAAAAGAAAAAAATAAAACGCCCGTCCTGGGATGAATACTTCATGGAAATAGCCGACGTGGTAAGGAAGCGGTCAACGTGCCTGCGCAGGAAGGTGGGCGCGCTGTTGGTTATGAACAAGAGGATACTTGCCACGGGTTATAACGGGACCGTCAGCGGTTTAGCGCACTGTATTGATATAGGCTGCCTGCGGGATAAGCTGAAGATTCCTTCGGGTGAAAGGCATGAACTTTGCCGCGGGCTCCATGCTGAACAGAATGCCCTGCTTTTTGCGGCAAGGAGCGGGGAGGAAATGAGGGGAGCGGTCCTTTACTGTACCAACCAGCCTTGTGTTGCCTGCGCCAAGATGCTAATACAGTCCGGAATAAATAAGGTTGTTTATAGGGGAGATTATCCTGATAAACTATCTCTTGATATGTTCAGGGAGGCAGGGATAAAACTTGTAAAATATAAAAGCAGGAAATGAAAGGGTTGTTTAGCGACGATATAATGACATTAGAGAAATCAATGCAAATTGTTCAGCATTCTAAAGGCTGTTTCATCTGCCTCAGGCCTGCAATCGGTAGCTATTTTTCCGATTTTTCTACCCATTAATTCCGGAGAAGAGACATAATTATAAATCTGTGATAAGGAGAATGCGCTATGATTAAAAGATATACCAGGCCCGGCATGGGAAGTATATGGGAGGAAGAAAATAGATTCAAGAAGATGCTTGATGTGGAATTAGTCGCCTGTGAGGCGTTCGCAGCCAGGGGATTAATACCGGAAGCCGCATACCGGGCCATAAAGAAGAAGGCAAAGTTTGATATAAAGAGGATAGAGGAGATAGAGGCAGTTACCCGTCATGATGTTATTGCCTTTCTTACTGCCGTGGGGGAGAATGTCGGGGAGGAATCGCGTTACATACATATGGGCATGACATCTTCCGACGTGCTTGATACCGCGCTTTCATTACAGTTAAGGGAGGCTTCCGATATAATAATTGATGACATTAAAAAGGTTATAAGCAGCTTAAAGAAGGTTGCGCTGGAGTTTAAGGGTACGATCATGATGGGCAGGACGCACGGTGTCCATGCTGAGCCGATAACTTTTGGTTTTAAGATGGCAGGCTGGTACCAGGAGATGAAGAGGAACCTTGAGCGGATGAAGCGGGCAAAGGATATAATCAGCGTGGGAAAGGTTTCCGGGGTTGTTGGCGCTTTTGCCCATCAGGACCCTGATGTTGAGGAGTTTGTATGCGGGAAACTGGGTATTTCCCCCGACCCGATTTCAACACAGATAATACAAAGGGACAGGCATGCGGAGTACATGACAGTTCTTGCGGTTATTGCGGCTTCGCTTGAGAAGTTCGCGATTGAGATAAGGCACCTGCACAGGAGTGAAGTGCGTGAGGTTGAAGAGTACTTCAGTAAGGGGCAGAAGGGGTCTTCAGCCATGCCGCATAAGAAAAATCCTATAGTCTGCGAAAGGATAACGGGGCTTGCCCGGTTGATAAGGGCTAATGCAATGGCTTCGCTTGAGAATGTTGCGTTGTGGCATGAAAGGGATATTTCCCACTCGTCAGTTGAAAGAGTCATACTTCCGGACAGTACCATAATTATTGATTATATGCTGGATAAGTTTAATAACCTGATAAAGAACCTGGTCGTTTATCCGGAGAATATGAAAAATAACATGCTGGAGAGTATGGATGTTATGTTTTCACAGAGAATCATGCTGGAACTCGTGAAAAAGGGGGGGATTTCAAGGGAAAAGGCGTATAAAATGGTTCAGAAAAACGCAATGAAGGTATTGAAGGGGGCCGGGAAATTCAAGAAAATGCTGATGGAGGATAAAGAGATAAAGAAATACTTGAACGAAAAGGAAATCGACAAATGCCTTGATGTGCATTATTATACAAGGAATATAGGTAAAGTGTTTAACCGTATTGGCCTTGAGAAGAAAAAAAATGGAAGGAAGGTGAAATAATGGCTGTTTTAGTGGTAGTTGGAGCCCAGTGGGGGGATGAAGGCAAGGGAAAGATAGTGCACCTCCTCTCGGAGAAGGCGGATTATATAGTGCGTTATCAGGGAGGGAACAATGCCGGGCATACGGTTGTATTTGACGGGAAAGAATTCGTACTGCACCTGGTGCCTTCCGGTATACTTGAACCCGGGAAGAAATGCATTATAGGAAACGGCGTTGTTGTTGACCCCGAAGCATTGATAGATGAAATTCACTTCCTGCAGAAGAAGAAAGTTAAGGTGAGGGGGAGGCTTTTTATAAGCGATGCCTGTCATGTTATTCTGCCATACCACCGGTTGATTGATAAATTAAGGGAAAAAATGAAAGGATTGAATAAAATAGGAACCACGGGCAGGGGGATAGGCCCTGCGTATTCCGATAAGGTTGCGCGAACGGGTGTCAGGATGGCGGATTATTTCTCTGATAATATATTCAAGAAATTGCTTGAAACAAATCTCAAGGAGAAGGAACCCCTGCTAAAAGTTGTTTGTAAGATGTCTGATTTAAGAAAGGAAATATTAGATAAGCGCAGGAAGCAACTGCCCCTGATAAAGGAATATATAACCAATACACCGCTTTTACTTGACAGTGTTATACGTGAAGGGAAGAATGTAATGCTTGAAGGCGCCCAGGGAACAATGCTTGACGTTGACTATGGGACTTATCCTTATGTAACGTCTTCAAACCCTGCGGCAGGCGGGGCCTGTATAGGGGCCGGGATAGGGCCTACAAGAATAGACAGGGTACTGGGAATTGTGAAGGCATACACCACGAGGGTAGGGGAAGGGCCTTTCCCTACGGAATTAAAGGATAAAACAGGCGTTTATCTTCGGAAAGAGGGCAAGGAATACGGGGCGACTACAGGCAGGCCAAGGCGCTGCGGCTGGTTTGATGCTCTGGTTGTGAGGCATTCGGTGCGGATAAACGGCCTTGACAGCCTTGCCTTAACCAAACTTGATGTTCTTGACGGTATAGATCCTATAAAGATATGTACGGGATATAAGGTTGGAGGCAGGGTAATAAGGGAGTTTCCTGTTAGTAAGGAAGTTCTTGGCAATTCCACTCCTGTGTACATTAAAATGCCTGGCTGGAAAGATAAGACCAAAGGTATACAGGAATTTAAAAAACTGCCGGTAAATGCGCGGAAGTATATAAGTAAACTTGAAAAACTTGTTAAGGCAAAGATGTCCCTGATTTCAATGGGAAGAAGCAGGGAAGAGACTATAATATTGGATAAGGAACTGTTAACCCGGGTGGGTACATCCCCGTATTAATGACCCCTGTGAATAAAGAAAGCACAATAGATATTAAAATAGATTTGCAAATACAGGGATGCTTATGTTAAGTTTCGGGTAAACAAGTTTTCAAATACTCCAAATCCTCATCCAAAAAATCCATTCGGAATCCCGCGGGAAAGTAAGTTTTCAGAATATTGCGAAACTTCCGTAAAATCATAAAAAAATACAAACCATGTGATATAATACACTAGACATAGCGACGATATAAGAAATTATTCACTTGACAAAATTCACGTTGTATGGTATACTTCCATTGTAACCAATTTGTAAAAAAAAAGTAAAGATGATGTAAGAGAATGATAGGACGTTCTTTTGATGGAATTAACAAAGAAATAAAAGGAGGTAGAGATGAATTTTTTAATTAGAAGGATATGTTCAGGAAAGAACAAGCGTGCCTGGAGGTTGAGCAGGGTTTACATGGTTGCGCTGTTGTTGTGCCTTGCCGGCAACGGAGCAGTTTATGGCGCTGAAACAGAAGTACATGACATAATTGGAGCAGTGAGTTACAATGCCAGGACCATTGCTCTTGGTGGCTGCCTCGGAGCAATTACCAGCGACGTGGACACTATATTCCTGAATCCTGCGGGCATAGGGCGTTTCAGGTCGCAGGAAATAAATATTACCTATAACAGGTGGACCAACGGTATGAGTTATGAGTCAATCGGCTACATAACA
>JAUXBS010000155.1 GCA_030619245.1 Clostridia bacterium
GTATTAATACCTCTAAGGGAAATGAACGCTGAAATAGAAGGAGTGGAAGATAATCACCCTCCGTTAAAAATCAGGGGTTCTAAACTGCATTCTATCAACTACAACTCCCCTGTCGCCAGCGCGCAGGTTAAATCCTGTATAATGCTTGCAGGGCTGTATGCTGAAGGTGAAACAGCCGTAACGGAACCAGTCAAATCAAGGGACCATACCGAGAGAATGATGAAGTACCTGGGAGCGGAAGTAAAAGAAGCAGGTTTGAGGGTGGCCGTTAAAGGCGGTTGTAAACTTGAAGGCAGGGAAATAGAAGTGCCGGGAGATATATCCTCTGCGGCGTATTTTATTGTTGCAGCATTAATAAAAGGTGGGGGAATAGACATAAATGGTGTAGGTGTTAATGATACAAGGACGGGTATGATTGATACATTAAAGAGAATGGGCGGGAAGATAGAGTTTAAAAATGAAAGATTAATAAGCAATGAACCCGTTGCGGATATACATATAGAAAAAAGTTTGTTGAAGGGGACGGAAATCAGCGGTGAAGATATTCCCGGAATGATTGATGAAATACCCATACTTGCTGTAGCAGCGACCCAGGCAGAAGGTAAAACTACAATTTCAGGTGCGGGAGAACTGAGGTTTAAAGAAACGGACAGGATAAAAGCAATTTGTTCGGAACTCTCGAAAATGGGGGCTGAGATACAGGAGAAGGAAGACGGGATGATTATTGAAGGGCCTACGCCTTTAACTGGAGCCGAGGTTAATAGTTATGGCGACCATAGGATGGCGATGGCGTTGAATATAGCGTGTTTAATCCCTGAAGAGGGTAAGGTTAGAATAAGTGGTGAAGAGTGTTATAAGATATCGTTCCCTGCTTTCTTTGATGTTTTCGGTAAGTATAAGGAGTTAATCAGGGCAGATATGGGAATATAGTTTTTGGAGGTATTATGGCTGAGTGCAATAAAAAAAGAAATATATCTAACTGCAACTGCACTTACAACCCGTGCAGCAGGAAGGGTGTTTGCTGTGAATGCGTGACTTATCACAGGATGATGGGTGAATTACCCGCGTGTTTCTTCCCTGATGATGTTGAAAAGACTTATGACCGCACCGTTGAGAATTTTATTAAGACATATCAGGAGAGAGGCCGTTGGTGGTGAGAAAACACGTGGTTGCAATAGACGGGCCTGCCGGGGTCGGGAAGACTTCTACTTCAAAGCTTGTTGCCGGCCGGCTTGGATATGTTTATGTTGATACCGGGGCATTGTACAGGGCTGTAGCCTGGAAGTTTTTGCAGGAAGGCGTTAAACTTTCGGATAAGAAAAGATTGAGGGATGTATTGAAGGGGATGAGCCTTCAGGTAAAGCCGGAGAGAAACAGGCTGAGGATATTGATTGGCGGTAAGGATGTTACAAACAGGCTGAGGTCAAGAAAAATCACAGGGCTTTCAAGCAAGGTGGCTGCAATCGCGGCTGTAAGGAAGTTCCTGGTGGAGATACAAAGGAAGGCGGGAAAAAAAGGGGGGGTAGTGATGGAGGGGCGTGATATAGGGACAGTCATATTCCCTGCTACTCCTTACAAGTTCTTTTTGACCGCTTCTATTGAAATGAGAGCAATGAGAAGGTATCTTGAGTTAAAGGGGCAGGGCAGGGATGTCGTTCTTTCAGAAATTAAAAGGGATATTATTGCGCGTGATCGCAGGGACAGGGGTAGGAAGATAAGCCCTCTGCGCAGGGCAAAGGACGCAGTGCTGGTTGATTCAACTAATATAACCATGAGGGAAGTCGTCAATTGTATAGTGAGCAAAATAAAATAATATACTGGGTTACACATGTAATTCTAAGGCTGGTATTCGGGAGCATTACAAGATTCAGAGTAGTGGGGGCTGAGAATTTGCCGGCAGAAGGCGGTGTATTAATTGCCCCGAATCATCTTACTTACTGGGATCCGCCCCTGGTTGCCGTTGCAATTGACAGCCGCATGATTTGTTTCATGGGTAAGGAATCGCTCTTTAATAAACCGGTTTTCAGCTGGTACATAAGAAAAATCGGAACGTTCCCTGTAAGGAGGGGAGGGGCTGACATAAAAGCTTTTAAGACTATGTTGAGACTCCTTAAGTCAGATAATGCCGTGTTGATGTTTCCTGAAGGAACAAGGGGTGATGGAATAAAACTAGGAGAACCCCTGCCGGGTATCGGGGGGATTGCCGGTTCTGCTGGCGTGCCGGTTGTACCGGTGCTTGTTGTGAATGCCAGGAAGATAAGGTTTTTTAAAAGAACCGATATAACTGTTGTTTTTGGCAGGCCCATGTATTTTAAAAGCAAATACAGCAGGAGCAAGGAAAATTATGCTAAATTCGGAAAAGATATTATCAACAGTATAAAGAGTCTTGATACTTATGGGTTTTACAAGCAGTAAAAATGAGTTAAAAAAGGGGAGAATACAAGGAAAGGGTAAGGGGTAAGGTTATGGAACAGAATGATGAAAAACAAGAAATGACCATGGAGGAACTGTTGGGAGAATCCGGTAATTTAAAAACGGGGGATATTGTTAAGGGGAATATTATTCAAATTAGCAATGTTTGCATGATGGTTGATATAGGTTATAAAACTGAAGGGACCCTTGATGTAAGTGAATTTGAGTCTCATGAAGAGCTTAAACAATTTAACGTTGGGGATGAAATAGAAGTTATAATCGTCAAGAAGTATGATAAGGAGGCTGGAGGTCCGCTTGTTTCGTATGAAAAAGCGATAAAGAAGATTGATTATATTAAGATTGAACAGGCATACAAAATGCAGACGGAGATTAAAGTAAAGCTGGTAAGGAAGGTAAAAGGCGGCGTTGTCGCTGAATTGAAAGGATTTACAAAAGAATCTTTCGAGGCATTTATGCCTGCTTCACATATTAGTTATCCGCCTGTAAGGGATATTAATTCGGTGTTGGGTAATACCGTTCAGGCAAGAATTATTGAGTACAGTCCGGAAAAGGGTAACATAGTTATTTCCTGGAGGTTGCTGGTTGAAGACGTCGTAAAGAAGCAGAGGGAGGAACTGTTAGGAAACCTGGTTATAGGCAACGTGGTAAAGGGGAAGGTCACTAAGATTACCAAATTCGGGGCTTTCATTGATATTGGCGGTATTGATGGACTTATGCATATAAGCGATATTTCCTGGGGGCATATAAGTAAGGTTGATGAAGTACTGAAGGTTGGAGAGGAATTAGAGGTAAAGGTTCTTGAGTTTAACCGTGAAAAGGAAAGAATATCACTTGGCTTAAAACAATTGACACCTCATCCCTGGGAAAATATTGAGGAGAAATATCCGGTAGGCTCAATATTTTCCGGCAGGGTGACCGGTTTGACCAACTTTGGCGCATTCGTTGAATTTACTGAAGGGGTAGAAGGCATGATTCATATATCGGACATGTCCTGGGTAAGCAATGTGAGGAAGCCGTCAGATATATTAAAAGTTGGCGAGATAGTGGAAACAAAGGTGTTAAAAATTGAGCCTGATAAGCAGAAGATGGCTCTTGGTTTGAAGCAGATACAGCCTAATCCATGGAAGAAGGCAGAGGAAAAGTACTTGCCCGGAAGCAGGTTGACGGGAACTGTTACTCACCTGGCTCCATTCGGCGCGTTCGTAAAATTAGAAGAGGGGATTGAAGGCATGGTGCACGTGTCGGATATGTCCTGGACAAAGAGTATTAATCATCCGAAAGAGGTTTTAAAGGTTGGAGAGCAGGTGGAAGTAGTTGTGATAAGGGTTAGCGTGAAGGATGAGAAAGTATCGTTGGGATTAAAACAAAAATCAGATAATCCGTATGATAAGTACCATTTACATAGCAATGTCCAGGGTAAAGTAACGCGAATAACAAAGAACGGGGCTTTCATTGAACTGGAGCCTGACATAGAAGGATACGTTCATATATCCCAGATATCCCGGCAAAGGACGGAGAACGTTGAAGATGAAATCAAGGCCGGGGATATGTTGTGGGCAAGTATAATGAAAGTCGATCCTAAAAGCAAGAAAATAGAACTCAGCATCAAGGAATATAACAAATCCCTTGAAAAAAAGGAAGTCAACAAGTACATGAACCAGGACAGTGAAGGGATGTCCATAGGGGATAGAATAAAGGCAAAAGAGGAAGAGGATGAGTA
>JAUXBS010000204.1 GCA_030619245.1 Clostridia bacterium
GAGTCCTTAAAAACATCTCCCGATAAGAATGTATATACCCCGATAGAACAGATTATGAAGGATGCCTTAGAGGCGGGAAACATTAATTTTCAGTCGCAGGTAAGGATGGGCAGGTTTTACGTTGATTTCTTGGTTGAATACCAGGGACAGAAGATTATTGTGGAATGCGACGGTAAAGAATACCACAATCCTTATAGGGATAGAAATCGGGATGAAGAGTTAAGCAGGGAGAGGCATAAAATTATCCATTTCACCGGTTCGGAGATATATAATGACATAGGAAGTTGTATTAACAAGATAAAGAACATAAGGGAATCCCGGGTTATGGATAAACATGAAATTGACGGGGATGTATTAAAGGACAGGTCCCAGCGGAAGACCTTAGAATACATTACCGGGCCGGTTAGAGTCCTGGCCCCGGCCGGCACGGGGAAAACAAAAACACTGATAAACAAGATAGTAATGTTAATTAACAAAGGAGTGGACGCTGATTCTATTCTTGCGCTGGCTTTTAATAAGAAAGCGGCAGAGGAAATGAAACAAAGGCTGAAAGATAAGGGGGTGGAAGTCGCCGGGAGTTTTACTAAAGATGCGGGTGTCGCTGTCCAGACATTTCATTCATTTGGTTATGAAATCATAAGGAAGGTATTAGAGTGGAAATACAATGGTAAGAATGCGGAAAAAACCAACAGGGATATACTGAAAAAAGCGGTAGAGAAGTACCATGAACTGCCAAGAAGAAGGAATATTGACCCATTAGACGCTTATTTAAACGCACTGCGTATTGCAAAGTTAGAACTCCTTCCGCCTATTGATGATGTATTAATAGAGGAAGAAGGCAAGGCAGTGCAGTTTGGGCCGATATTTAATGAGTATTTAGAGTATCAGCAGGAACTGAATTTCATGAACTTTAATGATAT
This sequence comes from Clostridia bacterium, assembly GCA_030619245.1. Lineage (GTDB taxonomy): Bacteria > UBA6262 > WVXT01 > WVXT01 > JAUXBS01 > JAUXBS01. The sequence goes on from JAUXBS010000204.1 coordinate 921, forward strand.
GATTTATATGTCGTTAAGACTGCTGATCAGCAGAAACGAATTAAGGAAAAGGCTCCAGAACAGGTTCAGGTACATCCTGGTTGATGAATTCCAGGATTTGAATAAAGCCCAGCTGATATTAATGGAGATAATTAAACTGCCTCAGAATAATTTGATTGTTGTAGGGGACGATGACCAGATGATTTACGGGTGGAGGGGAGCAGACGTAAGGCCTTTGTTAGATTTCAACAAAAGATACGGGATAGTGAATGACTGTACGTTATCAACGAATTACAGGTCCAGCAAGGTAATAGTAAGGCATTCGAAGTGGTTGATTAATCATAATAAGGAAAGGGTAAAGAAAGACATAAACCCAAAGGAAGACGCAAAGACAGGAGTAATAGACATTGCGTTAAAGGAGAGTATCTGGGAACAGGCAAAATACGCCGTGGACTGGATTGAAAACATAAGAAAAGAAGAAAGATTGAGATGGAGTGAGATCGCCGTGTTGTACAGGCATCATGGGCTGCAGTTTCCTATTGCAATGTTACTTGACAGGAAAGGGATCCCGCATACGCCGGTTAACGGCCTGAAACTCTTCACTTCAAGAGTAGGCAGGGATATATATGCTTATCTTACGGTTATTATTAGAACGGATGATGCGAAAAAGGAAGATTTCAGGAGGATATTAAACAGGCCCAATAAGTACTTTACCGCGGAGTTTGTTAATAGGATTAGTAACTGGGAATCATTTATGAATTCAGGGGGGTCACCTGAATTAAAGGATTGGGAAAGAAAGAAATTAGAAGAATTCATATATAGAATTGAAATGTTAAAGAAATCCATTGAACCTGATAAATCACCGGCAGAAAAAGTAATTAACCAGCTTGAATTGGAATTCGGGTTGGATGAGTTCTACCGGGACCAGTCAAAAAAGCATGTTGACCTGGACGAAGCCAGCGATGATACCATTTTAGAGATTATTAAGTCCTTAAGTAACAATTTCATGAATATAGAAGAATATTATGAATATATGCGCAGGTGTGTCTCTGATACCGGAGGCGGTTATGAGAACGAAGAAGAGGGTAAGAGGGATGAGATAAACCTGTCAACGATACATTCAGCCAAAGGGAAAGAATTCGATACGGTTGTCTTTTTTGATCTATCGCGTATTGATAAGATGGTTTCAGCTTCCGGTATTGAAGAAGAAAGAAGGGTGGTTTATGTGGGGATTACAAGGTCGGTAAATAACCTGCTCGTGACGGGCCTGGATAATAAAGTATCGGTATTTATTAAAGAATTAGCCTACAATCCGTTACTGGAAAAATACAGGATAGATGAGCTGTATAGAATTAACAGCAACAGTAAGCGAAATATATCTGTTTTAGTAAATAGAAGAATAAACATGGAAGAAACAATTAAATCAATAGAGAATAAGTATCCTGAGATTACGGAAACATACGATGTCAATCGTAAGTTCAATAGACTTAGATTATGGATTAGGGGAAAAAGAATTGCTCAGGTTTTAAACAGGGTTAATAAATTGGAAGATAAAATCGCTTCTACAAACAAGGATATATTATTAATAGAAGATAAAGTTAAAGACATAGATACGGATATTAAGTTCAGGAAGGCCATTCAAGCATAAATAAAGAAACGATACCTGGATCCCACATACCGGTTGTTTCGTTTCGGAGAAAAGCTTGGTTCAGGGATGGAACGTATAAAAGAATATTGCAAAGCTGAAAATTCTCTATTTCCAGACATCGACTGCACAGATACACATTTCTAGGTAGTTTTCAAACAAAGTAAAGAATATTTAAAAAATTCAAGCGCAGAGCAATCAGCCACCTTAAAAAAAGTTGGTGTAAAAGCCGGAGAAAAGGCCGGTTTAAAACTAACAATTAATCAACAGAAAATATTGATTTCTTACTCCTTCGTAATGTCACTTAAATCAAATCCTACGCGCATATATATCCAAAAACCAAAAACAAAACCCCCTTGTAAACAATCCTTTTTTTTGGTATTATTAACTTATGAACAAGCTCAAACAAGCAGCGCTTAACTTTCAAAAAGGCTATA
>JAUXBS010000156.1 GCA_030619245.1 Clostridia bacterium
TTCATACGTTTTCACCACTCCTCATCCCGGGTACATAGTAATAGAGACAATAATCCTGAAGACCGCAGGTTCCAGGTATATTACGGTTACCAGCACTCCCATTGCCAATGTCACGGGAAGTTGCGCTATTACAGTCAATCCTGATTCTGCGGATAGGCTGTCGCTTACCGCGCCGGAGAATGTTGTTTCGGGCGCATCGTTTGATTTGGTCTTAACCGCGCTGGATGAGTACTTGAATATTGACGTTAATTATACCGGGGTAATAGTTTTTGAATCCCCCGATGGTTCGGCTGAACTGCCGGATGAACACACTTTTGGGGCGGGAGATAAGGGCGTTCATGCGTTCGGCATGAAACTGATGACAGCCGGGACACGTGTGGTTATTGCTTCTGATACGGTTTCGGGGATGTGGGCCGATGTGGAAATTACGGTGTTGTCGGCGGGTGATATAAAGGGCGCGGTTACCAAGAATGATGGTGAACCCCTGAACGGTTTGCCGGTCTGGATAGAAAAAGATGGGGTTAAACAGAAAGAGGTTAATACCAATTCAAACGGTGAGTATGTACTGGCAGGCCTTAATGCGGGCAATTACACGGTATTAACTGAATGGTGGGATGCTGATACCGGAGTTGTTTCAAGCGTTTACAAGCAGGCGGATTGCGGTGATGAGGGAATAGACTTTACCCTTGAGATATACTGTGAGCTGGCGAACATTGAGGGAACGGTTAATGGGATTTCAGAAAACAACGTGGCGGCGGCAAGCTGGAGTAAGGCAAGTTTCAGCCAGAGGAGGGCAATGCTCGTTCCCGGGGAAGGGCGCGGATTTGTGGAATTAATGCGAAAGAACAAGGTTATTGTCAGGACGCCGATAGAGAATGACGGCAGTTATCGTATACCGAATCTTTTACCGGGCAGGTATGTGATAAGGGCGTACAGCGGTTCTGTTTATACACAGCCGCAATTGATAGAACTTAAAGAGGGAAGCTCTGTTGTGATAAACCTTGTAATTCCGTTTGAGCTTGATGAGAGCAAGGTATGGAATTATCCGAATCCTGTAAAGAAAGGGGAGACCATCATCAGGTATGAATGCGATACGGCCGGGCATACTGCTGAGATATCGATATTTACCCTTACAGGAAGACTGGTAAAAAAGGTCAATAATGATGATATTAACATAACAGAGGCTCCGGTTTACAAGTACACCTGGAAATGCCGTAATGAATCCGGCCGCCCGGTGGCGTCGGGAGTGTATGTGTATGCCGTAAAGATATGCAGTGGTACAGGTGAGGAAAGGATGGTCGTTAAGAAACTGGCGGTGATTAGATAAATGAAAAGAAAAACAATTTCCAGAATAATAATAATGGTTTTGGTTTCAGGTCTGTGTTTTATGCCGGGGGAATTATTTCCCGCTAATAACGTGACGATAACCGGGGTAAGCGTAACTGATTCATCGGGCAATGAAAGAACGATATTTTCTTCTACCGAGAGGATAAATCTTGCTATTAAATGCAATAACACGGTTGAGACGTCAAGGATAGAATTCAAGTTCTATGTTAATAGCCCTGGCGGCAGTCAGGTTTTCCGTCATACCGGAAATTCAATAGTTGGAAAGATTGGCGCGGGAGGTTCAAAGTTATCCAACGTACCCGTTTCCGGTTTTTACAAGACCCCGGGCGTTTATACTTTCAAAGGAGAGATAAAGGACAATGATACAGATACAAAGACATTCAGTGTTTATTCTCCCGCTGTTATATTATCGTACCCTGCCAATGGAACGAGGAATATGATTGACAGGCCCCTGGTTTTCAGGTGGATATCATCGGGGGCAACGAAGTACAGGGTTTATGTTGACGACGACCAGAGTTTTTACAGGACCATATGGTCAGTTGAGACGGGCGGTAACAGTATTGGGTACCCCGTTAATCCAACAGACCCGAAACAGAAACTTGCCGCGGGAGTAGTTTATTGGTGGAAGGTTGAGGGGATAAGTAACACAGGAAACATAGTTGCCACGACACCTATTCCTTTCTCCTTCAGCCTGAAGGACACAGCGCCTCCGCCATCTACAAAGGACCTTGCAGTACTTGACATCGTGCTTGACAGGGCGACTTCGGAAGGGAAGCTTTACCTGAGAGTGTTATTAAAGAACCTGGGAGGACAGCCGGAGGCAAATGTTCCCGTAGACCTTTATTTCAACGGGGCATCTATTATTTCCGGACAGAGGATAAGCAGTATAAATATCAACGAAGTCAAGGCTTTATCCTTCATTTGTCCCTTGAATCAAATACCCAATTTTGTTTCCGGCGCCCAAACCCTTATCAGCGCTATAATAAATTACTCTGATGATAATACCAGGAATAACATACTGACTAAAACGTTTAGAATAGAAGCGCCTGCAGAGGGAATTACAAGGGTATCGGGAACGGTGTTTGATAAGAAGAATAAAAAACTTGAGAATGTCACTGTTTCTTATTCCGGGACTGAAGAAGGGTCAGAGTTGACCGATGCCAATGGGTTTTACGAGATAACCGGTATATCCCCCGGCAAATACGATTTAAAGGCAGGCAAGCACGGTTATGTTGATTCCGGCGTAAGGGTTGTTAATGTGGAGGAAAAAAAGTTGCATACCGGGATTAACTTTGAATTAAGGCCGGAAGGGAAGGGCCTTGCAAGTATCAAGGGAAGGGTACATGAATCCGGACCCGAAGGGATTAAGAAGGCGATAAAGGGAGCTGTGGTTGAATTTGCCGGTCCCGTGAGCGGTTCCGTAAAAACAAACAGGGCAGGAAGGTATTTGATAAAAGGTTTGTCAAGTGGAGAATATACACTGAAAGTTACGCATAAGGACTATAAGGATTCCTCTGATAGGGTTGTTGAGGTTACGGGTGAGGAGAAGGTATACGAGGGGATTGTGTTTGAATTGACGGCAGGGGAAGAGGAGGATGAACCTGTTACGTATACAAAAGAGGAGACATGGGAGATACTTGGGGAATTGATTGAAGGCAAGTTTATTGAACAGTTAAAGGGGTATAAACTCAAAGAAATTATCTTAATCCCCGATGGGGACGTGAATCTGCTCATGAGGAATATCAAGGGAAAGAAAGCAAAGATCATTGAAGTGGAAATTGAATAAGGGAGATGTTGAGATGACATGTAACAAGTTTTATAAGTTATTTTTGGCAATATTGCTGATTGGTTCACTGGCATGTTATATGAAGGCGGATGTTGAAGCCGGGGGAAATGAAGTTGCTGCCGTGGTAACTTCCGTCAAGGGCAAGTTAAAGGTTATACGGTTTGAAGCGGATAAATGGAAGGATGCAAAAGTGGGGGAGTTTCTCTATGAAGGCGACAAGATAAAAACATCTGCCGGGAGTAAAGCAGCTATTACTTTTATAAGCGGAGCTGAGATTTCCATTAATGAAAAGTCCACATTTACAATAATTGTTAACGAAGACAAGGGAAGAGAAATGAAAGACGCCATAGATGTTACTATAGGCGAGATATTTTCCAAGATAAAACCGGGAGCCAGGAAGTTTGAGATGAGAACGCCAAACTCGGTGGCGGCTGTAAGAGGCACGGAATTCAGCGGAAAGGTTAAGAAGAACGGGTCGACAACGATTATAGTATTCAAGGGTTCTGTTGAGGTTTATAATGATTTTGGCAGGGTATTACTGAAAAAGGCAACCAAGACAACGGTTAAAGGCAACAAGGCGCCCATGCAGCCTGTAAAAGTTGATGTCAGTAAAAAACCGAAGTGGCAGGAGGAAGTGGACTTAAAGAGGACATTGCAGTTTCACATTGCAGGCGACAATAAGGTGGCAGGAGTGCCTTTTAAAGCAACGATAAAGGTTTATCATGCTACGGGGAAATATGACAGTAAATTCCAGGGAGAATTGGATTTAATATCAGATTCTCCCTCAACCGGGTTTTCCCTTGACGGTAAAACGTGGGGTGTAAAGAAATTAGAAATGAAAAGCGGGAAAACGACTGTCCGGGTAAAGGAAATGAATGAGGGGGCTGTTTTGCTGGGGGTGTCCGGAGCCGGTTTAAAAGCTGCGGTTAAGAAGGTAAATTTCTCACTTCCTGACAAGAGGAATCTGCTGCTTAAAATCGATGATGAAGATGGTAAAAAGACATTAAAATTAAA
>JAUXBS010000174.1 GCA_030619245.1 Clostridia bacterium
CAGTCCTCTCAGGCAAACCCATGAGCAAACTACCAGTAAAAATGTAATAAACAGAATTGGAATATTCTTTTTCATGGCAAATAAAAACCTCCTTCCAGTATATTTGATGATACATAGGCTATATGGTAACCGTAACTTTTTTCAGGCTTCTCGGCTTATGCTGCGTTCTGCGATGTCCCTCTTCCGGCGATTATAATCAGGTTTATATCCTTCTTTTTTATCCTGTTGCAGATTTGCGCTATATTAATCCATTCTTCGCTTACGGAATTCCTGACTACCTTCAATTCCTCATGAATCTAGTGTAGTGCATACATTATTCCTTAAATTATTTTTGCAATGCTTTCATCTACATTCTCAAGGTCAACCATGTTTGTGGGTGACCATATGTATGGCTCAATTTTTTCATCCTTGATAGTGTTCCTTATAACGGTTCTCATCAGGATTTTCCCCATTTCGACAGGATTGGTGTTCAAAGTGGCTGTAAGGCAATTGTCTTTTATAGACTCTAAGGCATCCAGGCTTCCGTCCGTTCCTATGGTAAAAATCTGCCCTGACCTGCCACCTGATTTGATCGCTTCCGTCGCTCCCAGGGCCATCTCATCATTCCCCCCCCATATGGCATCGATATCGGGATTTGCCTTAATAATCTTCTTTGCCAGTTCCCTTGCCGTTTTTCTTAACCATTCACCGCATTCACAGGCAACTATCTTAATATCTGATTCCTTTATTACTTCAATAAAACCCTCTTTCATTTCTATCGAGGCAATTTCAGGCGGCCCCTCGATTATTGCAACCTTTCCCCTTCTTCTCATTATCCTGAGCAAATACTCCGCAACCATTCTTCCTGCCCCCCTGTGATCAAATCCCGCATAACTTACTATACTGCCCAGGGGAATTACCGCGGGCGTATTGAAAATGAATACGGGTATACCCGCTCTGTTCAACTCCTCCGTGTGAAGCCTCAGGTCCACATCTGCCATTGAAGAGATTGCTACAGCGTCCATTTTTTCCTTAATAAATCCTTTTGTAATCCTGAGATGGTCCCTGTTCTTAAGATTCTTCTCGTAAACCTTAACGGTCAGCTTGATGTTCCCCACGTCCTCTATCACTTTCCTGATACCTTTTATTACACATGGATAAAACGAGCTATTGGTAATCGTAGGACGGCAGAAGGCAAACTTGATAAAATCCTTCGCGGTAAACAGAGAAGTGCATATGCGGTTCCTGCCCTCTTCCTTTGCCAGATACAGCGCCTGGTCAGCCCTGTCAATAAGCATTGATTCATAATTCGCGTTACCGGGAAACGAAGCCACTCCCCCGCTTATGGTTATTTTTGCCTTCTTACCCTTCCCGTAAAATCCGGTTCTCGCAATGTTTTTTCTGATCCTCTCAAGTATTGTTATCGCATGAGTTTTTTTGGTATAGGGCATAATAAGACAGAACTCTTCCCCACCGTATCTTGCAGACACATCATACGAACGTATATTACTGTTTATTATTCCAGCAATATCCTTCAGGACAATGTCACCCTTCGGGTGCCCGTAAGTGTCGTTGTACTCCTTAAAATGATCAATATCAAGCATGGCAATGGAAACCTGGTAATTGAAACGCTGCGCCCTCAGGAGTTCCTTTGTAAGCGATTCGTGGAAATACCTGTGGTTATAAAGCCCCGTGAGCCCGTCCACATTAGATGATTTTTCTAATTCCTCCATTTTCTTTCGCAGGGAAATGTCCAGAAAAGCTTCAGCCGCCAGCATGCTTAATGAAGGCATCACATCCATTATAGCGCCGTCAGGCATACGGCTGTTCCCCGCGTAGAAGAATATGATTGCTCCGCCCCTGCCCTTTTTGATAAAAGGGACAACCAGCAGGGAATTGATACCCAGTTTCTTCAACTTCTTTAACCTGGTTTTATTTTCAATACTGCTTATTAGAACGGGTTTTTTATTCTTTATCGCTGTATTGACAATACCGCCCGTACTAATGATGGATTCGTTTTTTCCTTTTACGGCTGCCAGTTTTTTTTCTATCGCCGGTGAATAGATTGTACTTGTTCCGTCTTCATCGGGCAATTGAACCGATATTAATGAAGTACGGGAAATCCTTAAAAGCGAAGTGAATACAGCCTTAATCTCTTTTTTCATGTTTTTGTGACTCCTGTAGGACAAGGCAGCAAGCGCCTATAAGTCCTGCATTGTTCCCTAATTTAGCTTTGATAATCCTGATATTCTCCCTTGGTATGGGGTTAATATTTTTGTTTAACGTACCAATCATTTTTTCTGAGAACAGGTCATAGGCGTTGCTCAGGGACCCGCCTACAATAATCACTTCAGGGTCAAGAATGTTCACGGCATAGGAGAGCGCTACACCAAGATGCATGCCGAACTCCTCCCAGGTTTTAACGGCGTCTGCATCACCGTTCCTTGCCTTGTCCGCTATGTCCGGGGGTGAACCATCCTCGCCCTTTATTTCCTTGTATATCCTTACAACCCCCCGTCCGGAAATATAATCCTCAAGAGTTCCGCCCAGATAGGGGCATAAGTCAATCTCGGCAGCCGTGTCCGTAGCGCCCGTATATATCTTCCTGTCAATCACTATCCCGCAGCCGAACCCTGTTCCCAGGGTAACCCCGAAAGCATCTTTCGCATCTTTTATGGCGCCGAAAAAACATTCACCGAGGGCAAAGCAATTGGCGTCATTGTTGACGTAAACAGGGATATTCAAGGCGCCGCTGATTTTTTCCTTTAAGTTGAAATTGTTCAGAGTAGGCAGGTTTGCAGTGTTAAGGATGATCCCTTTGTTGATGTCAAGCGGGCCCGGAGACCCTATGCCGATACCGCAGATTTCATCTATCGCGGCGCCCGCCCCCGATACCGCCCTCTTGATTGCATCAACCATCCTTCCGATTATTGATTCCCCCGGCTCTTCAGCCTTCGTCGGTATTTCAACAGGAGTACCCGCCAGCCTCCCGTCCGGATAGATTACCCCGGCAATTATCTTCGTACCTCCCAGGTCAACCCCGGCTATAAGCTCTTTTCCCATGTTAATTATCCCTCCTTAATTTAGTAACCGCCTCGAACTTCACGTACTCCTTGAAAACAAAGCCAATAACAAATATGCCGATAAAATAAACAAATATACATAGTGTTACCAACATATCAAGCCATGGCATTCCCATTATTTCTTTTACTATCGCCAATATTAATGATATTTTCCTTTGCTTGTTTTTTTTACAGTTATTTTACCGGCGCTCATACTTAACAATTATTCGCTATCCTATAGATTTTACTATAATTTGATTTTTTGTCAACTAAAATATTCCACCGTTATTCTTCATCTGGAATCACAATCAGGGTATAATTCGATTACTGATTCAAGATGAGGGGTTTGCGGGAACAAATCAAACAACGCTGCGCTCCTGATTTTATATTCCGTAAATTTCGCAAGGTCTTCCTTTAACTGTTTTACATTACAGGAAATATAGATAATAGTTCTCGCTTTAAATTCATTCAGGTATTTTATTGTCTTTGGATGTATCCCCTGCCTCGCGGGGTCCGCTATGACGAAAAAATTATCCGGCAGTTTAACCTCCCTTAAACGTTTGGCTTTTAGCATTAATGCTTCAGCATTGGCAATATTGTTATTAATGATATTTTTTCCTGCTGCAGCAATAGATAATTCATTATCGTCTATTATGGTTACCCCCCGGAATAACCCGGCATTATTAATTCCAAAGGTCCCAACCCCACCGTACAGGTCAACGAGGCGCGCGCCC
>JAUXBS010000257.1 GCA_030619245.1 Clostridia bacterium
AAGCATCTGTTATGTTTATAAAATCCTTGTTTCTTGCCTGGCTTACTTTTATTATTCTTTTATCATGTTTTAAGAGAATAGCCCCGGGACTATTCGACTTTCTTAAAGCACAGCCTGTATTAAATAAATTCAGAAGGATTAATCCTCCAACAAATACTCCTTTCAACAAATTATCAACTCTCATTTCTACCTTTCATCGCCTCAAATGATTGAGGACATAACCTCTTTGATAGTTAAGTGCTGCTTGTTCAAGAATGTAAGAAGTTAATGGAAGGGCAATAAAAGCATGCCCTGTTAAATTGCTGATGGAATCAGCTTTCAAAAACATCATTTAATTTTCATCATCTCTCTTTTTATTAGTCCTGCATCGCTGGCATCCGGGGCCAGCCTGAGATATTCCTCCCAGTAATACACGGTTTTTTCATAGTTGCCTTTCCTGTAATAAAGGATGCCGATATTCTTGTAAGAGGAACAATAACCGGGATTGAACTCTATCTCTTTACTGTATTCATTTATTGCCTTTTCAATCATCCCCTTCTTTTCATATGCCACTCCGAGGTTGTAATGCGCATCGGAACAATCCTCTTTTGCCTCAATGGCTTTTAAATATTCCCCTATGGCCCTGTCTGTCAGGTTCTTTCTCGTATAATGAATTCCAACAATAACCCTTGCCTTTGCCTCATCAGGGATTCTTAAACCCGGGTCAATTCTCTCAGCCCTGCCGAACTCAACAATGGCATTTTCCACACTGCCTTCACCGGCATGCATTATACCCAGGTAAATATGGGCTACTGTATCATTTGTAATGTCATAAATAAACATAGTGTAACCAATTTTCTCTATCGGCTCCTTATCCCTGAGCCAGTCGAAGAACTTTCTGTCCCTTGCATAAAATATCCCCTGCAAGCGGTTCACGCTTATAGCTATTAATTCCCTGTCAACAGAAGGCCTGGGATTGAATCTCGGCAAAGGCGTAGACCCTGCATAGAAGACCATGAGTTCCGGCCTTCCTTCCTTTTTCCAGTACTCTTCAAGCAGCTTAAGATCCTGACCGTAATCCATATTGGAATCAAGCAGGTACTTATAGCCATTGTCAGGCCCGCCTATGAGTTCATTAAAATACGCGAGGTAATGAGGGAATATCCTTACAGAGGAGAACAGGTACCATCCGCAGAGCAGAACCAGAACCGCGGCAGTAATTCTTTTTGCCCTGTCCGGAATTTCTGTCTTTATATATACAACAACATTGCCAATCAGCACGAACAGAAAAGGATAAACCGGCAGTATATACCTGAGTCCAAGCTGCTTCCTGCTTAAAGAAGATACAATGAACAATATAACTACAGGGATAATAAGGAAATACTCTTTGCTGCCCGGGTTTTCTTTTTGCCGGCGCATCTTCCTTCTTCTGACAACAATGGCTGCCGCTGCCAGTACAGTAAGTATAATCATGGGTACCGGTGTTTTTATAAGGAACGCTATTAAGAAGTAATTCCACCATCCGCTTTGGGAGTATTCACCCATAAGAAATGTCGGGTGCCCTTTTTCAATCATACTCAACTGCGACACTATCCCGGCAAAATAATCAGGAACAGAAACAATACAGTAACACAGGCTGAGAGCAGCAAACCCTACCAGTAATATCACCGCCAGCCTTAAAAACAACCCGCGCAATTGTTCATGTGAATCCTTCCTCTGCTGTACATAATGAATGCCTGCAAGAACAACCAGCACAGGGACAAGAACAATACTGTTGAACTTGGACGCCAGTGCCATACCCAGGACAACACCCGTAAGAACAAGGCCTTTAATATTGGGCTTGTTCAGGTATCTCCGGAAAAAATATATACTGAGAAAAAAGAACAGGCTGACCCCCATATCAGTGTTTGCCAGCCGTGAATGGGCCAGTATGTTCGGTGAAAAGCTGTAAAGGAACAGCGCAAGCATCCCGGCATAATTACCGTAAAGCTCACTGGCCCATCTGAATACAAAAAACCCGAGCACAATAGACAGAATCACTATGGGAATCCTGCCCCAGAAAAGGATTCTATCTGAATCCACCCGGTTATGGTATATTAGCTGTGTTGCAAACTCCCACTGGTCTGCATCATCCCACGAAGGATGTTCAGATGGAAAACGGAGGTTAAGAAACAGGAGCGGCAGCGCGGCAATTTCCTTTATCAGGGGAGGATTCTCCCTGCCCATACGGAAATCCCCGGTCTTTAGATAAGAGTAACCGGCTGCAAGGTGAGGATTCTCATCGGTGGTAGCCGATTTCCGGCTCATG
>JAUXBS010000142.1 GCA_030619245.1 Clostridia bacterium
ATATTCTCTATTCTGTTTGATAATATTAAGTTTGACATTGTTCATTTTTTCATCTTATATCTTCTATCTGATTCATTATTATACCATACAACTGTATGGTAGTCAAGTGAAATCTCAAAAAAACTTTTTTCTCCTCTTAACGGGGTGTATCTTAAATTTACAAATTTATTTTAATATCTATTATACTTTCTTTATTCGCAGGGGCCAGTCCCCCTTTCTCTTTTGCATATCCGGAGATACCCTCCCCTGAAAGTCTTTGATTTACCCGTAAATTTTTGTTATAATCAACCCCGGAGGACAGGCGATGCAAAAAACAAGGAATAACCCGGTTGAACTAATCATATTGTTCCTGGCTGCCGTACTGCCGCTGGTATTCCTTACGGCAACCAGGGATACCTTCCTTATCAAACAGACCCTGCTTTCCACGGCAGTACCTTTAATGCTGATACTGGTAATCATAAAAAGGGTTAAACTCCCCAGGGTAAAACTGCTGTTCCCACTGACTGCCTTCACCGTAATAATGCTATTGTCGCTGTTAAACACTAAAAACATCTCAGTGAGTATCAACGCCCTGTCCGACAAATTAGTATTCATAGGCCTTTACTTTATTATTGCAGTCCATAACAACGAGAACTTCCGTATAAAAATAATCAATACCTCGCTCATTGCGGGGTTCCTTGTTTGTGTTTACGGCATACTACAGCTGACCGGGCTTGATTTCATTGAATGGGCGCGTGTATTCGGAGGCAGGATGTCCTCCTCCCTTGGCAACCCCAACTTCCTTGCGGGCTACTTAGCAGCCCTCATCCCGGTAAGCATTGCCTCTACAATAGTAACAGGAAACAAACCAAGAAAAATCCTCCTTCTCGCAAACACCGTATTCCTCATCACCTGCCTGGTACTCACCCAGACCAGGGGGAGTTGGCTCGGCTTTATCGCCTCCGTACTTGTGTTCCTTATACTGGCGGGAGGCGCTCTTAATAAAATAACCAGGAGGCGCATATACGCCGGCTCAGCAGTAATAGTCATACTGATATCAGCATACATAACCCTTGCCGATAATTCCTACACAGGGAAATTTAAATCAATATTCAATCCAAACATCGCTTCAATATACGAAAGGGTGTTCAAGTGGCGCACTGCCAGTGAAATGATAAAGGACCATCCACTGCTTGGCGTTGGCATGGGCGCAGTAAAGGTCAACTACGCCCTTTACCAGGAAAAGGCAAGAAAAAAAATGAGAATAGTGCTCAGGGGCACCAGTGAAAGCCAGGTCCATAATGAATACATGCAGATCTGGGCGGAGGCGGGCATACTCGGGCTTATATCGTTCCTGGGTATAATAATAGTATTCTTCTCAGGCGCGTTAAAATACCTTAAAACCCTTGAAAAGAAACAGAAGTGGATTGTAATCGGTATCATCTCAGCAGTTGCGGGAATATTAATAGACAGTATATCCAACTTCCCGCTGCACATAGTGCCCACGGGATTCCTGTTCTGGACATACCTGGCAATGACAGAGGATAATAAAACAGAATCCGGCCGGGAGGAAACCTCCGCCGGAAAACCCGTACAAATAATATCCGGCGCCATCCTGAGCCTTATTATTGTACTGGCCTGGGTAAAAACAACTCCCGTGGAGTTTGCGGCCGATATACACAGAAGCAACGCTGACCTGGCGAATAATGCAGAGAACTGGCAGCTGGCAATAACCGAATATGAAAAAGCCCACAGATTGAGCCCTGTCAACGGCCGTATCTGTTACGACCTTGGCATGGCTTATGTTAACATAAAAGATTACGACAACGCAATAATCGCCTTCAGGGAATCAATAAAGATAAGGAATTACGGTGAGGTTTACAATGACCTCGCAAACTGCTACTACCTTAAGGGCATGAAAACAGAAGCCATAGAGAACTGGGAAGTCGCGGTAAGACTTGAACTGCCGGACCCTTATGCCCAGGAAAAAGTTGAGAACAACCTTAAAATCCTGAAGAAACAACGCTAAGGCAGCGCTGCGCAAACTACTCTTCCCGGTTGGAAATCACAAGAAACGACATGAATTTTGACCTGACTTCCGAGAACCCATTCCTCTTACAGAGTATATACACATTACCCTTCAGTCTTTTCCTGGCCTTATAGAAAGGCAGCTCCTCAATGAACACGAATACCCTATCTTCTGAATCAAGGTATTCATTCAATTCATCCGGCGAATCCACCTGGGTAATGAAACGCCCGGTATAAAAGACTATACTTGGCTCTATGAAACCATAAGTCAGAATTTTGTCATCACTTCCCGCGTGCCTTGCCACGACAGCAGAAAGGCTTTTGAATCCAATCCTCCTTGCCCCGAGTTCCGGCACCGTGAATATATTGAGCATCAGGAAGAACACCAGCATGGTAAGCACAATACTGTAAAACCCCGCTTTAACCTTTCTTACGCCCATTATCAGCATCATACTTACGCCATTACCGATAAGGAGAACCAGGAAATTAAACAACAATATCAACGGAATAAGCTCCGGATAAATCCTGAAACACAGCCCCAGCAACAGCAGCGCTGTAATATCAATGAATATCAGAACCAGCAGGGTAATTCCCATTGACACCCATTCCCTCTTGCGGAATTCCTCCGCCCCGAACATGAACTCACTCCAGAACCTGCCGGCAATTATGGCAACGGCGGGAAATACCGGCAGTATATAATGGGGAAACTTGGTGGCAGCAACAGAAAAGAAGACAAATACAACGCCTATCCATATACACAGGAAGTAAAAATGATTTTCACGCCTCTTTACCTGCGCCCATACCGCCTGGGGCAGGAACACAACCCACGGGACAAACCCAACAAGCAGTACGGGGATATAGAACCACACCGCGCCGGAGAAACCGGCCATGTGGCTGTATATCGGCCTGAAGAACCTTATCAGGTTATCCCTTAACAGGAACCCCCGGCCGAACCCCCCGCCCGTTGCCTTGTTTACCAGGATGTACCACGGGACGGCAATAACAAGAAACACCAGTATACCCCATAGCAGTTTTGTATCCAAAAGCGCCTTTGACTGCCTGGTAATGATAAAATAAAGAATAATTATGATAACGGGGAATAGTATCCCCATGGGCCCCTTGGTCAGAGTAGCAAGAGCGGCGAAGATAAAGGCAAGAATCACATAAAGTATTTTTTTCTTCTCGGAATAAACAAACTTAAAGAAAAACAAAAACGTCCCCGTAATAAAGAAGACAAGAAAGGCATCCACAACAACAGCCCTTGATATAATGACAAACAACAGGCTGGTACACAGTATAATCGCGGACAGGTACCCCGTTCTCAAATCAAACAATAATTTACCCAGAAAAAATGTAAGAATAACCGTGCCAATGCCAAAAATAACAGAAAAGAACCTTGCGGAAAACTCAGATACCCCGAATATCCTGTATGACAGAACCACCATCCAGTAGGCAAAGACCGGCTTCCCGGAGAATGGAACATCATTATACCGCGGAACTACCAGGTTACCGCTATCCAGCATCTCACGGGCTATCTCCGCATACCAGGTCTCATCCCTGTCCCAGAGGTCTGTCAACTCCAGTCCCGGGAAAATAAGCAGGAAGGAAAAAACCAGTAACAGTACAACCAGTAAAATATTCTTATTCTTTGAAAAGAAAGCATTCATGATAGATGGTATTATTCTATATTATAAATACATTGTCAACAAAATTATTCCATGCCCAATACCTTCAGGACTTCCTCTTTATTACTAAAATCCTTAAGAACATAATCCGCGCCGGCCTTCTTCAGTGTTTCCATGTCATAATGCCCCGTTGCAACCCCTAATACTTTCACCCCTTCTTTTTTTCCCGCTATTACATCCAGCGGCGTATCGCCAATCATGTATACTTCGCCATTACGTTTATAGCCGTACTCCTTCTCCGCCTTCTCAGTGGCAGACCTGATCAAATGCACCCTGTCAGTACAGTCATCACCAAACCCCCCGAACCTGAAATAATGGTCCAGCCCGCCGGCTTTCAGTTTCTCAATTCCTATCTCCTCAAGATTACCAGTCGCCAGGCCAAGCAGGGCATCCCGCCTGCTCAACCCCGAAAGAAGTTCCCTGACACCTATGTACACATCAACATCATCAGGCTTTATTATCTTCTTAAAAACAGCCTTTATGACCTTCTTGAATTCCTCAAACTCAGTTAAAACCTCATCTTCTTTAAGCCCATGATGCTTGAGGACGGACATTGCTATGTCACTGTCTGTCTTCCCATGAAACGGGACATCCTCAATAACACCGTCCACTCCATACACTTCCTTAAAGGCCCTGGTAAAAGAGGCCCTGTGGAAGTCGGAGGCCAAGCGGTCTTAGGAAGACAAAATATCTCTCCAAC
>JAUXBS010000107.1 GCA_030619245.1 Clostridia bacterium
CTGAATAGTAACAGGTTGATATATTACTTATTTATGAAAGAAAATGCAACCGGAAAGTTAGAAAAGCAGGTAGAAATGTCATCTGTCAAGGCCCCATTGTTTTACTGAGGAATAGCTAAAAACTAAATATATCAAGAACACTGATTTCATTGGCTGTGGGCAAATCGCTTTCTACATAATTTACTATATTCCCCAGCTGGGTACTGTAGTTGTTTGTATCCCCTTCCGGGACAGTAGCAGACCCGGCATCATCCATAGCCTGGAGGTCAGCTAAACTTGCTTCTGCATTTATTAAATAATAATTAGCCTGGTTAAAGTCCATGGTGTCATTTGCCATTTCCATAAGAAAGTAGCTGCCCGTTCCCTGGGATATCCCGTAACCTGTAACGTTATGGTCATAACCAACGCCATTACGGATGAGCTTTAATGTAAACATGTGGGTTTCCGTGTTCCCGGAGATAAAACTACGCACAATCTCGCATCCAGTGTACTCAGGGGAAGAAATATCAACCACATAGTGCCCCTTCATAAGACCGATTTCCAGATCGCCTGTACTCTGGTTGTACCAGCCCTGGGTGACATCTTTATCACCACTTGAATCGCCTGAGACATTGAGGATATATATGACTTCATTTTCGTCAACCCGCGCATAGGTTATGCTTTTACTATGATCATTTAACTCTTCAAAAATCGTATCATAGGTAGTAAAATCTGTAATTCCATTAAAACCCACATCAAAGGGAGCATCAATTGCAGTAGAAGCTTCGAGTTGTTCCCCGCTTTTATAAATTTGGTCAAAATACATATCCACGCGTTCTAAGAAAGTATAGAAGTTAAAATACCCGTCAAAACCTCCATCTTTCAAAACTCCATAGAGTTCATATATAGGGGAGCCTGAATTCCAGTTGGCACTAAAGCTAATAATACTCAGGGAAGCAAGGGGGCCCGCCAATACAGGAGTCACTTCTTTCGCAGCGGTAACAAAAACAGCATTCATACCTTTATAAGCTTCCATTTCATCGGTTTTACATCCTAACTTTTCACCAATACAACTGATAGGGTTGGATGTGTCGGTAGCGCCAATACAGAGAGAAATCAGTAATAGTCCTAAAAGTAAATGTTTGTTTTTCATATCATAATTCCTTATATTTAAATTGATATACTCCCATACACAAAAAAACAGGCTTCCTCACCACGGGCACTTCTTATTACCCCATGATGTCGCTTTCTCTTCGTTCAAGATGTTACATTAAACTACAAAAAGAAATACTTTCCATTAAAATCTTCTTCTCTTGTATTATACCCCAATTTATCTTGCTTGTCCACAAAAATATCATTGAATTTCTCATTCCTTTATTTGTATACAAAAATGCAACAGGGAAGTTAAATCTATACTTTCTTAAACCATGTTTAATGGCTTGACAAATCTATTGAACTGACTATAATATAAAAAACAGACAGTGCGTCGATTGCATATCCTTATATTATAGGAAGGGAGAAATAAATGAGAATTGAAGAAAAAGTCATGAGGGGGATTGCGGATTTTGTCATAAAACGCTACAAGTTAATCCCGTTTATTGCTGTTGCGCTTTTTATCCTCAGTATCATTGCTGCATTTAACATCGATATGAAGACTGAAATGAAGGACATGCTGCCCGATGATAACCCGCAAATCCAGAGCTACATAGAAATTTACGACGAATTCCAGGGCGGCAGCCTTATCTTAATCACCGTTGAAGGCAATGATAAGAAACAGATGATTGACTGCGCCGAGGACTTTGTAAAGGAAACCAGGTCCCGCGAAGACATAATGAAATACGTAAAAGCCATAAACCTGAAGACTGAGCGGGATTTTGCAATCAACTGGGGATTGATGCTTCAGAAGGCAAAGGACATCAAGCAGACAAAAAAGATGTTCTCAAAACTCAACCTCCTGCCCTTCCTTGATTCCCTGAACAACTCCTTTGAAGAAACCTATACCGGGGATGAAGCGGAAGAGGATATTGAGACCTCCAAGCAGGAGAACGAGGCAACAGTTATGCTCAACCAGATGGAAACCTTCTTTGTCCTCCTGAGGCAGTACCTTGAAGACCCCAAAACAGTGCCTGTAAAGGAACAGGGTAAAATACTTGCAGACACCTTTCTGTACGGAAACCTGTACAACTTCTGCCCCGACAATTCCATGCTCATGTTCTCCATCAGTCCGAATTTCGATTACATGCAGATTGAGAAGATGAATGATATGATGAAAAGCATAAGACAGGTAGTGGCAAAGATGCAAAAGCAGTACCCCGGCCTATTCGTCAGCTACTCCGGGGACATGGCCGTGGGGGCAGACGAGATGACAGCAATGAGCTTTGACATGGCAGTACCCGCCCTGGTGGCGCTTGTACTGATGGTTATTTTATTTGCCTTCTCATTCACCCAGCTGCGCGCAATCGCATTTTCCCTTATCGCGCTTATTTTCGGTATTGTCTATACTTACGGCCTGATAGGCATAACCTCAAAGGAAATCAACCTCATGACAAGCGCTATGGCAGTACTGCTATTAGGGCTTGGCATTGACTACGGTATACAGGTTTTAACCAACTTCACAACGTACAGGCGGGACGGTTATCCCGCGGAAGAGGCAATGAGGAATACCTATATTAAATCAGGCATGGGTACCTTCCTTGCGGCATTAACAACGGCAATAGGCTTCTTTGTGCTGGCATTGACAGGTTCCAAGACCTTTTCACAGTTTGGTTTCGTAATGGGAATGGGTATTGTCTCCTGTTACGCCGCAATGACATTTATCCTCCCTTCCCTTCTGTTATGGTTCGGTAAAAAAGAACTTACCTCATCCCGCATACCAACATTAAGTTACAATTTCATAACAAAGCTCGGGCTGTTCACTAATAAAAGGAAACTGGGTACGCTTATACTCTCAGCAATCATAACCATAGGTTTGTTTGCCATGATATTCAGGAACGAGTTTGATTATGACCTCATGAATATGGAACCCCAGGACATGCCTTCCATAATTCAGTATAATAAGATAGAAGACAAATACAGCATGAATCCCTTCACTAACATGGTCATAGCAGAGGACCTGGATGAAGCCAGGATATTTACCCGGGCCCTTGAAAAGGAACGCCTGATAGCCGAAGTCACCTCACTTGCCACGATGATACCCACGGATAGGGAACAAGAGGCGCGCCTTAGAGAAATCGCCAAAATCAGGAACATGCCTGAGCGCATAACAGCCAGAACCTACACCTCAGCCGACATAAAGGAATTCGCAGAGCAGGTACAGCGTGTAGAGTACAACATCATAGAAATGGGAGACCTCTCCGTTGCGGGGCTCGGTGAAGACAACAAGATAACCAGGAAGCGCAACGAGATCATCCGTGAGATATACGGCGCGGAAGTAGGCAAACCAGGCAAGGAAGTGTTCCAGAGACTTATAAAACTCGTTAAATCCGATCCCTCCCTGTACGCGGCGCGGCTTACCCGCCTTGATAAGTACTTCGCAGGTGAAATGAACAGGATAGTAAGCAACATGACAAAAATAAACCGTAAAATTACAATTGCCGACCTTCCCAAAGACGCGGTAAACGCTATGCTGCACGAAGACGGCAAGAGGAACCTGGTTACAGCCTATCCCAGGAAGGGACTGCTTAAGGACATAAAAGACATGGAGCGCCTGAACAAACGCATACATAAGATATCACCTAAAATAACCGGTACGACGCTGCTTATCACGGAATGGATGGACGAGATGCTGCCAAGTTCAAGAAAAGCAGCTGTATATATATTCATAACAGTATTCATATTCATGCTGTTAACCTTCAGAAATTTAAAGTACTCAATACTGGCTTCCATACCCCTGCTTATAGGCATGATATGGATGCTCGGTATACATCCTTTACTGGGACTGAAGTTTAACTTCCTGAACTATGCTTTCATACCCATGGTAATAGGTATGGGCATAGACTTTGGAATCCACCTGGTTCACAGGTTCATAACAGAAAACGGCGATATTGAAACAACGTACAAGTACACGGGCAAGGCGGTATTCCTTTCTGCCGCCACAACCATGATAGGGTTCAGCTCGCTGGCGCTTGTGGGCTCATATCCTGCAATAGCGTCAATCGGTTCCATATTGTTCCTGGGAATAGGCGCGTGTCTTTTAACGTCACTGATAATATTACCGGCGCTCTTGAAAAAAAAGAAAGATTAATTCTAATAATATTCCCCTCTACCCACTGGGTAGAGGGTTAGGGTGAGGGGGGTTTAATAAAGAAGGCAGTTTCAGCATACAGCAAAAAAACAGTCGTAAAAGGAGTTAAAAATGAGCTTTGAAACCAAATTAACAGGAGCCTTATCCAAATTCATTATCAAGTTTCACAAGCTGATCCCCATTGCCGCAATTATCCTGGCAGTACTCTGCCTGAAGGCTGCTTCAAACATCGAGATGAAAACCGAAACGAAGGACATGCTGCCGGTAGACAATCCAAAAATACAGAGTTATATAGAAATCAATGACGTCTTCGCGGGCGGCTCAACAGCCATAATCACATTTGAGTGGCTGGATGCAACCAGGGAACCTGACAAGAAACAGATGATTGAGTGCGCCGAAAGCTTCGCTAAAAAAACAAAAAACAATGAAGAACTGATGAAGTATATCCGGGCCATAAACCTGAAAATGGATAAGGACTTCATTAAAAAGTGGGCTCTTATGCTCTCGAAGGCCAAAGACCTTAAGCAATCCAAAGATACATTCTCGGAACTGAACCTGTTACCCTTCATCACCAATTTAAACGATTCCTTTGAAAAGACCTACACGGGAGGGGAAGCGGAGGAGGACATCAACACCAGGAAACAGGAAACTGAAGCAGTTGGAATGCTCAAACAAGTCGAGTCCTTTTTCGTATTACTGAATAAATATATTGCTGATCCTGCCTCTAAACCTGCCGCGGTTGGAAATACCCTTGCGGAGACCTTTATTTATGGAGAGAGTTATAATTTTAATTTTGATAATACTATGCTGATGTTTACTATTTCTCCCAACTTTGACATGTATGATATAAAAAGTACCATGGCTATGATGACCGAAGTAAAGGCAATTCAAAAAGAACTTCAGCAAAGCTACCCGGATATTAACGTAGGCTATACGGGAGAGGGTGCTATAGGGGCCGGTAAGATGGATGCTATGAGTTTTGATATGATGGTACCTGCCCTCGTTGCATTATTTGTTATTCTTCTCCTCTTTATCTTCTCTTTTA
>JAUXBS010000139.1 GCA_030619245.1 Clostridia bacterium
ACTGAAAAATATTTTGCAGGATACCTGTCTCCCTGAAATTCTTCCACAAATATTTCGTAATTTATAGGAATTTATTTGATATAATAAAAATCGGTTCATCACGGCTGCCATTGTTTTTGTTTGGTTTGCATTGAAAACCCAAATTTGCTATTATCTATAAATTAAATTTACTGCAGGGATGGATTAAAAGGAGCGGGAAGTGGAAATAAAAACAAAATATGAACATAAAAATACGGAAGAAAAGTGGTACAGGTTCTGGCTTGAGCATAATTACTTTCACGCGGAACCTGATAAAGAAAAGAAACCTTATACAATAGTTATACCACCCCCGAATGTAACCGGCGTTCTTCACATGGGCCATGCTTTAAATAACGTACTGCAGGACGTCCTCGTGAGAATGAAGAGGATGCAGGGTTTTGAAGCCCTGTGGCTGCCGGGTACTGACCATGGCGGCATTGCGACCCAGAATGTTGTTGAGAGGGAACTCAGGAAGAAAGGCCTGGACCGGCAGCAGCTTGGCAGGGAGAAGTTCCTTGAACGCATGTGGGAATGGAGGGAACATACAGGGGATACCATATTAGAACAGCTAAAAAAGCTGGGCTGTTCCTGTGACTGGGACAGGACCAGGTTTACTATGGACGAAGTTTGTGAGAAGGCGGTTACGAAGGCATTCACCGCCCTTTACAATAAAAAACTAATATACCGCGGTGAATATATCGTAAACTGGTGCCCCAGGTGCCGGACGGCGCTGTCGGATATAGAAGTGAAGCATGAAGAAGTAAAAGGAAAGCTCTGGTACATAAAGTACGGGGATATGATTGTGGCGACAACGCGGCCCGAGACCATGCTTGGCGATACTGCCGTGGCTGTAAACCCGGGGGACAAGAGGTATAAGGACAGGGTTGGCAGCAAGGTGCTCCTGCCGGTAATGAACAGGGAGATTCCTGTTATTGCCGATGATTTTGTGGACCCTTCATTCGGCACGGGAGCTGTAAAGGTGACCCCGTTCCATGACCCTAACGATTTTGAAATAGGGAGGCGCCATAAACTTCCGGGTATAAAGGTTATAGACGAAGAAGGCAGGATGACCGGCAAAGCGGGGAAGTATAAGGGCCTGGACAGGTACGAATGCAGGAAACAACTCGTGAAGGAACTTGAAGAATCGGGTTGGCTTGAGAAAACAGAGGATTACACAACTTCCATAAGCCAGTGTTACAGGTGTGATACTGCGATAGAGCCCCTGGTATCGGAACAGTGGTTTTTAAAAATGAGCGGTATGGCAAAGCTGGGCCTGGCTGCGGTGAATGAAGGCAGGGTGAAATTTGTTCCCGGCAGGTGGACAAAGCCTTACCTGAACTGGCTTGAAAATCTTCATGACTGGTGCATCAGCCGGCAGATATGGTGGGGCCACCGGCTGCCTGTCTGGTACTGCCCGAATACTGAAAGAGTTTCAAAGAAGAAACCGGCAAAGCCCTGCGAACCCATTGTTTCGGAATCAAAGCCCGGCAAGTGCCCTCAGTGCGGCAGTAAGGAATTGGTCCGGGACCCTGATGTCCTGGACACGTGGTTTTCGTCCGGGTTATGGCCTTTCTCAACGCTTGGCTGGCCTGAGAAGACAGGTGAACTGGAATATTTCTATCCCACATCAGTGCTGGTTACCGGCCACGAAATACTTTACCTGTGGGTGGCAAGGATGATTATGATGGGTATGGAATTGATAGGGGATATCCCCTATCACACCGTGTACAT
The DNA here is from genome assembly GCA_030619245.1 of Clostridia bacterium. Taxonomy (GTDB): domain Bacteria; phylum UBA6262; class WVXT01; order WVXT01; family JAUXBS01; genus JAUXBS01. Next base: position 1,750 of record JAUXBS010000139.1, read on the forward strand.
CCACGGCATAGTAAGGGACTCAAAGGGCAAGAAAATGAGCAAGTCCTACGGGAATGTCATTAACCCGCTTGATGTAACGGCAGAGTACGGCACCGATGCCCTGCGTTTCTGCCTGTGCTTTACCGGGGTGATGGGAAGGGACCTGCAATTATCCGAAGACAATTTTAAGTCAGCCAGGAATTTTGCAAACAAGCTATGGAACGCTTCACGTTTCGTAATGATGAACCTGGATGGTTATAAATTCAAGCCTGTTGAAAATGAAAAGGAACTTGAACTCAGCGACACCTGGATTTTGTCCGAGTTCAACAACACCGTTGATGAAGTTACGAAAGCATTTGAAGAATACGATGTAAGCAGGGCGGCAAGGCTGCTTTATGAATTTATATGGAGCAAGTACTGTGACTGGTACCTGGAACTGTCAAAGCCCAGGCTTACCGGCAGGGAGCCGGGGGGAAAGGGGCTTGTCCAGAACGTGCTGGTGGAGGTGCTGGAAGGGTTCCTGAAACTGGCCCACCCGATAATGCCTTTCATAACGGAGGAAATATGGCAGAACCTGAAGAAACTGGCTGGCGGCAGGCCTTCATGCGGAGTGGAATCAATCATGGTTTCTGACTGGCCTTCCGGTGGAAAAGTTGACAGGGACGCGCTGGACAGAATGGGGTTGCTCACGGAAACAATAACTGCTATAAGGAACATACGCAGCGAGATGAACGTTCCCCTTTCAGCCGGGATAAAGGCGCAGATAAAGACAAACAGCCCGGGTAAACAGGAAATCATGTCAGGTGAAAGCCTCATGCAGTACATCAGGTCTCTTGCCGGGCTTGAGCGGGTGGACATATTTCTGGACATGCCAAAACCGGATAAATCGGCTACGGCTGTTGTAAGGGGCATGGAAATATACGTCCCGCTTGAAGGCATAATAGATATTAACAGGGAAAAAGAAAGGTTGAATACCGGGGTTCAGAAGGCGGAGGAGCTTCTTGATAAATTTACCAAAAAGCTCGATAACAGGGCCTTCACGGATAATGCCCCGGGGGATGTGGTTGAAAAGGTCAGGGTCCAGGAAAGTGAAATCCGGGAAAAGAGGCGGAAATTACTGAGTAACCTGGATTCCCTGAAATAAAATAACAGGAGAAAAACATGGGATTACACACAAAAAGAAAGGACCGTATCAGGGATGTTAAGCTCGTCCGTAATTACATAAAGAACGCGGATGGTTCGGTGCTTATTTCTTCCGGCAATACCAAAGTGGTTTGTACTGCTTCCATACAGGATAAGGTGCCGCCGCACCTCAGGGGGTCTGGGACCGGCTGGGTAACCGCGGAGTATTCAATGCTGCCGCGTTCAACGTCTACCAGGATGAAAAGGGAGAGGTTCAAGGTCGGCGGCAGAACCATGGAAATCCAGAGGCTTATAGGAAGGTCGCTCAGGGCGGTAGTGGACCTGAAGCTATTAGGGGAACAGAGTATAATAATAGACTGTGATGTGATACAGGCGGACGGCGGCACGCGTACGACGTCTATTAACGGCGGTTTCGTCGCCCTCATTGACGCACTGCGCAAGTTAAGCAAGGAAAAGAAGTTGGAAGTATGGCCGGTGAAGGATTACCTCGGGGCGATAAGCGTTGGGATTGTTGATGGAGAGGCCCTGTTGGACCTGGCGTACGAGGATGATTACAAGGCCTCGGTGGACATGAACGTTGTGATGACAGGAAAGGGCAGGTTTATTGAAATACAGGCAACGGGAGAGGAATATTCCTTTTCAGGCAATGAACTGGATAAACTGATTGAACTGGCAAAGAAGGGTATATCCGAAATAATTGAAATACAGAAGAATAAAATAGGGGAATTGAAATAAAACCATGCTCAGTGAATTAGTCCTTGCGACCAGGAACCGGAATAAAGTGAAGGAAATCAGGGAAATACTGAAAGGCCTTAAGCTGAACATCCTTACCGTTGATGATTTTCCCGGCTGCCCCGAAGTGATTGAAGATGGAGCCACTTTTGAAGAAAATGCCGTTAAGAAAGCAAGGGCGGTCAGCAGGTTCACGGGCAAGGCTGCGCTGTCTGACGATTCGGGGCTGGAGGTTGACGCGCTGAACGGTGAACCGGGAATTCATTCGGCCAGGTACGCCGGTGAGGGCTGCAATTATGATGATAACAACAATAAACTGCTGGGCCTGATGAAAGATATCCCGGAAGAACGTTCACAGGCCAGGTTCATATGTGTTGCGGTTCTATGCAGGCCGGACGGGGAGTTAATGACAGCCCGGGGTGTATGCGAGGGAGTCCTGGGGAAAGAAAGGCGCGGCAGTAACGGGTTTGGCTACGACCCTGTTTTTATAGTACCTGAATACGGGAAAACCTTTGCTGAACTTGACAGTGAGCTAAAAAACAGGATAAGCCACAGGGCAAGAGCTTTCAATAACATCAAAGAGTTATTAAAACTATAATTATTATTATCTGTAGTTCCAAAGGTTTCCCAATCAGTAAATTTTAATATTTAAAACTATATTAATTAAACATATCTTTTAAAAACTATGTAATCATAATAATACAATAAAAATTATTTTTGTAAAAAATAGCAGCCCTCATTTCAGATAACCTGTTAAAAAGGGTAGTATCCAATTTAACCCATCTTCCTGTAATTTACGATTATTTTACAAATCAGTAAAA
>JAUXBS010000117.1 GCA_030619245.1 Clostridia bacterium
CAAAAGCGTTTCTTGACTTTGCCTCAATCCCGGCAACTATGCTGTTCAGAAAGTTGCATGATTTGATAGAAGGCTCCAGGGCCCCGGGAGAAATCCTTCTTACCGAAACTATTACCGTTTCAACGCCTTTTGAGTACATTTCATCAGGATAAACCCGGCTTTCCTTCACATATACGATTACTGTAGGAGACTTGCAAAGGCCCGGGTCAATTCCCGGCTCTCCGGCCCCGCGTGTTACCGTTATCCTGATATAAGCATCGTTTAATTCATTATTACTTATTAATTTATATATTATATATTCTATTTTTGATTTTTTCAAAGGAATTTTTAGAAAAATCTGTTTTGCGGATTCTGAGAGCCGTTTAATGTGCTCGTTTAACCTGAAGACTTTCTTATTGTAGGACCTTAATGTTTCAAAAACACCGTCTCCGTAAAGCAGGCCATGGTCCAGGAACGATACCCTGGCATCCGCCTTTTTTACGTACTCACCGTTTAAATAAACCATTTGTTTTTTCAAATGAATTACCCCAGTTTAAAATGTAATGCAATTGCACTATACCCGGATTTCACTTTTATTGCTTTGTGCAGCCAATTATAGCAACTCAAACTCATTGAATCAATCATTTTATTTGATTTTACACCTATCTGTCTTTTCACCATCCTTTATAACAGTTACCCTTAGCCGGCAAAAGAATGATAAAATATAATAACGCAAGTTAAAATATGTGACTACCATTTTGGATAAAATTATAATAATTGGGTTTGTGGCACAGCTTCGGATGGTAGAGAGGATTTTTTGATGCGCAATCCCGGGACAATAATGATTATTTATTGATAAATATTATTTTAATGCCATTACCAGGGCTTTTGCCTTGTCAAGTGTCTCCAGGTATTCGTTTTCCGGTACGGAATCGGCAACTATACCGCCGCCAACCTGGAAATACGCCCGGGAGTCCTTCAGAAGGATGGTCCTTATTACAATATTTAAATCCATAGTCTTGTTAAAACCGAGGTAACCTATGGACCCCGTGTAAACACTTCTCCGGGTAGGTTCAAGTTCGTCGATTATTTCCATTGCCCTTATCTTGGGACAGCCTGTAATTGACCCTCCCGGGAAGCAGGACTTCAGGACATCAATGCAGTCGTGTTGTTTTTTAAGTCTTCCCGTTACGGTTGATGTCAGCTGGAATACCGTTGAATATATTTCTAATTCCTTATGGTTTTCAACCCTTACGCTCCCAAACTCGCAGGTTTTACCCAGGTCGTTTCTTTCAAGGTCAACTATCATGGACAGTTCGGCAGCGTCCTTGGCGCTTGCCAGAAGGTCCCTTGAAAAAGAGCCGTCTTCTTTTTTATTCCCGCCCCTGGGCCGGGTCCCCTTCATGGGCCTTGTGCTGACCAGCCCGTCTTTAATTTTAAGGAATCTTTCCGGGGAGGAGCTTACCACATGAAAATCGCCAAAGTTAAGGTAACTGCTGAAGGGGGCCGGGTTTATCCGGGATAGGTTCATGAACAACTCGTATGGATGTTTTTCATATCCGGTATTGAACCTCTGTGAAAGGTTTACCTGGTATATATCCCCGGCATAAATATATGATATTGATTTTTTTATCGCTTTTAAATACTCCTGTTTGCTGAAGTTGGATTTTAGGCCGGGGGCTTTCTTTGAGAGCCGGCGCTTTTCGTTTTTCCTTTTAAACGCATTGTTTTTTAATAACTCTTTGAAGGCTCTTATGTTCTTTAAGGCGTTCCCTGCCGCCGCCCTGCTGTCCTTTTCAAGGAAATCAACCGAAGCCACCCAGGACTTGCGGCTTATACGGTCGTAAATGTATATGAGTTTGTAGAATACAACATAACAGTCCGGGAGTTTAAGGTCATCTATTGCCCGGGCAGGCAGGGTTTCCGTAAAATGGCATAAATCATAGGAGAAGTAGCCTATGCCGCCCGATACGAATTCCAGGCCTTCCGGGCAGTCCTTAACCTCGTAGGCCCGCATTATTTTCTTTAACACGTCAAACGGGCTGCCCTTTAAGCTGTACTCTTTCTCCCCTATTTTTAAACTAATGCTGTTACCCTTTGATTTCAATATCATAAAGGGGTCACAGCCGAAATATGAATACCCTGCAAAATCCTGGCTGGTACCGTTCAGGAGCATACTGCAATGAGGCGCGCTGCTGAACCCCCTGAAAACATCTTCTATTCTATCCCCGGTTTTAATTTCCCGGATAACAACGCTCCTGGATGTTTTCCCGTTAAGAATATTATTTAGTTTCATGGTTTAAAAAGTTCCTTATTATATCCATTCCTCTTCTTGTCATAAATGATTCGGGATGGAATTGTATTCCTTCCACCTCATGGTGTTTGTGCCTTATGCCCATAATAACATTATTATCAGTCCTGGCTGAAACCTCAAGGCAATCAGGAATGTTTTCAACAAGCAGGGAATGATACCTTGCGGCAACAAAGGGATTCTCTATATTCTTATAAACGGTTTTTGAATCATGGTATACCAATGAAGTCTTGCCGTGAACAACCCTTTCCGCGCGTACCACCCTGGCTCCGAAAACTTCTCCGATACATTGCTGTCCGAGGCATACCCCCAGTATTGGGAGCCTGCCCGCAAAACGCTCAATCACTTTTTTTGATATTCCTGCTTCTGCGGGTGTCCCGGGCCCCGGGGATATAACTATTTTATCAGGTGTAAGTATTTTGATTTCTCTCAGGCTGGTTTTATCATTGCGGATTACAGTGGTTTTAACTCCGAGACTTCCAAATGCCTGGTAAAGGTTGTAGGTAAAGGAATCATAGTTATCAATCATTACTACATGCATCAAAACTCCATAAAGATAAGGGGTGGCTATGCGCCTGTCAGTATAAACTCTACCCTTCTGTTTTTATGCCTGCCCTCCCCGGAGTCATTGCTTGCAACCGGTTTCTGCCCGCCATAGCCTTCGCTTTTTATATTATCCCCGTTTATTTTCTTTATGTTTATAAGCCATTCCTTAATGTTCCTGCCTATGTTCTTTGAAAGCTCAAGGTTGTAAGCCGGATTGCCTGCGTTGTCAGTATGGACGTTGATTTCTATTTTATAGTCAGTAAAGGTTTTTATTGCTTCCCCGATTTTCTCTAGATTGGGAAGGCTCTCGTCGCTGAAAGTTTCTTCCACCAGGTCAAATCCTATTGCCTCTTCAAGGGCGTTAATTATTATCCTGGCCCTGCCATCAACCGTTTCTTCGTTCATTGTAATTGAGTAAATACTTTTCATTTCTCCCACGGGATCTATTGCCGGGGCATCTCCGGCAATGTCTTCAAACTGCGGTTGTCCGGGGACTTCGCTGCCTTCTGCCGCAGTGGCAGAGGGCGCCCTGCGCGCAACAGAAGTGCCTTCCTCTGTTACGGGTTCTTCTTTCGTTTTATTGTCCTTTAACACATTGCTCCCGTCAATGTTTGCGCCGGAAAGGTTGCTTATCGCAAAGCCGATTTCATTTTTCTCCAGGGTGTTGCACGTAAACTCGGGAGTTGAGTTGCCCAGGCATTTCAAACCCGCGTTTTTGCTCTTCTTTATGTTGTTATTGGATAATGTGGGAGATGATTTATTCAGGCAGATTATGCCATAATAGTTGTCTTCAAGCGTATTCCCGTCAAATAACGGTTTTGACGAATCCTCGCAGGTAAGGCCTGCCTTGTTTTCCTTGAACTTGTTTGCGGTTAGCTCCGATGGGTTTTCATCGTAACAGGTAATGCCGGAAGAGTTCTTTTCAAACGTATTCTCCTTGATAACATATTTGGTTGTACCCCTGCACGCGATTCCCGCGTCAATCGAGCTGTTTAAGCTGTTTGAAGCGATTTTCAGCCCGGAAACTGTATTCAGGTTAATGCCGTTATTATTACTTGTAAGTATATTCCCCTTCATTACAGGAGTGGAACTGTCTGAGCAGTCAATACCAATCCTGCTCCCGCGTATCCGGTTTGTATTAATTGCCGGTTTTGATGAATTAACACAGGCAACGCCTATACCGTTGTTTGCTATGTTGTTTTCTTTTATAGACGGGCTTGAACTGTCTTTGCAGGCAATCCCGAATTCCCTGCATTCCTGTATGATGTTTTTTGACAGTTTGGGCGATGATGAATTTCTGCACTCAATAGCGATAAGAGTATCCCCGGACAGTTTATTGCTGAATACTTTAGGGTTCGCGGAATCCTCGCACCTGATACCAACGGCATTGTTACTGCCAAATTTGTTGTTATTTATCTTTGAAGAAGAGTTATTACCGCAGAGTATTCCACCCGAAGCATTGCCTGTTATTTCATTATTTACAATAAGGGGCGAAGAATTGCCTGCGCATGTAATTGCGAATCCGGAATTTCCCGACAGCCTGCATTCACTGATTGCAGGAGAAGCCGAGTCACAGCATACTATTGCGTTGACTGCGCCCGATATCTCGCACAGCTTCATAATCGACCCCTTGACGTCTCCCGTAAACACTATGCTCCCCCAGCCCTCTTCCCCGAATATTACGGGCGCGCCTTCCCTGCCCTCTGCCAGGAGTTTCCCCTGAACGATGATATCGCATTTTCCCCTGTTCGTTAAGTCCCTGCCTGCTTGCTTAATTTCAATATCATTATCGCTGGCATTTGCATTGAAGCTTACCTTCGTATCGGGCCTTATGCTTAACGTGGCGCCCTTCTTTATAAAGATGTCACCGGTTATTATCACTTCGCCCTTCCACTTCCGGTCTTTCTTTATTTCACCGGATTCTCTTATTATCTTTTCCTTTTTACTCTTGAAATTGCTGAACACATGGGTAAAGTACGCTCTGTCAGGCACCGGGGCCAGGTTTCGCAGTTTTCTTCGTGTTTCATCCGGGATTTTATTTATAAACCCTGCTAAAACCCGGTTTATAACCCTGAAGGCCACCCTGAAGTTATTAATAAAACCGCCAATAATACTTCCTATAAAAGAAAAGACTTTGCTGAAAAACTTTGTTATGGAAACAGGAAGCCTGTCTTCAATAGTTTCAACAATTAC
>JAUXBS010000203.1 GCA_030619245.1 Clostridia bacterium
TATATGAAGAAAAGATATAGAATTACCGTACTTGATATGACCACTTATGAGCTTTGCCAGCAGTTGCGGGTAATAGGAACTGATAAAAAACACACGAGTATAATCAAGAATTTTCTTGATGAATGCGATATGGTAAAGTTTGCCAGGTACAGGCCTGAAGAAAAAATGGCGGGAGAGGATTTTGGAAAAGCGAGAGAAATAGTTGATATTACGAAGTCAGGGCTTGAAAAGGCTGAACTGGTTCAGGAAAGGACAGTTGAGGGCCAGGTGAAATCATGAGGTTTGCAAATCCATTATTTTTAACTTTATTATTGATTGTTCCGGTTCTTATATGGCTTTACATGAACCGTGAAAAAAAACAGAAGCCGAGTATAAGGTTTTCAAGCCTGGATATAATAAACAGTATAAAGCCCGCTGATAAGGGAATTGAAAAGCACTTCCTGTTTACAGCGCGTGTAATTGTAATAATCCTGTTGCTCCTTGCTTTCTCAAGGCCGCAGGCAGGGCAGAAGGGCGAGGAAGTCCTTACTAAGGGGATAGATATCATGCTTATCCTTGATACTTCAACCAGCATGAAGGCGGAGGATTTCAAGCCAAAGAACCGCCTGGAGGCAGCCAAGCTAGTTGTTAGGGATTTTGTAAAGGGAAGAAAGAACGACAGGATTGGGATTATAGTGTTTTCAGCATTAAGTTTTACGCAGTGCCCTTTAACTCTTGATTATGGGGCAGTGCTGGATTTTCTTAAAGAAATAAAAATAGGAATAACCAATACCGATGGCACTGCGATAGGGACTGCCATTGCCAATGCGGTTAACAGGTTGAAAGACAGCAAGGCAAAGAGCAAGGTCATCATACTGCTCACAGACGGGAGGAACAACAGGGGAGAGATTGACCCTTTGACTGCCGCAAAGGTTGCGCAGGCAATGGGTATTAAGATATATGCCATAGGCGCCGGGAAACCTGGCGGCGCCAGGATAAAGGTGGATGACCCGGTATTCGGCCCGAGGTACGTTAAAATCGATGCGGACCTTGATGAAGAGACGCTGTCAAGCATTGCAGAGGCAACAGGGGGGTTGTACTTCCGCGCAACGAGCCAGGGGAGCCTGAAAAACATTTATAAGAAAATTGACCAGATGGAGAAAACAGAGATAAAGATAAAGGAATATACAAATTACAGTGAACTATTTTTATGGTTCCTTATCCCTGCTTTTCTTGTGTTTTCGTTAGAAATACTTGTAAAAAATACACTTTTAAGGAAGATACCGTAAAGGATTAAGCATGAGGTTTTCAAATTCTATATTTTTACTATTCTTGCTCGCAGTGCCTGTTCTGATATTTTTCTTTATAACTGCCTGGAAGAAAAAGAAAAAGTTAATGGAAACCTTCGGCAGCCTGGAACTGATGGAGAAACTAACAGGGTCCGTCAGCGTTGAGAAACAGAGGTTGAAGGTTATTCTGCTCGTGGCGGCTTTTTTCTTCATGGTACTTGCTGTTTCAGGCCCCCAGATAGGCACGAGGATGGTGGAGGTAAAAAGGCGCGGGGTGGATATTATTATTGCGGTGGACTGCTCTAAAAGCATGCAGGCGGAGGATATCAAGCCAACCCGGTTGGTCAAGGCAAAGAGGGAGTTGTCAACGTTAATCAGTAAACTAAATGGTGACAGGGTCGGCATTATTGCTTTTGCGGGTATCGCGTTCCGTCAGTGCCCTCTTACGCTTGACTATAATGCCGCGAAGATGTTCCTGGATATAATAGATACCGACCTCATACCGTATCCCGGGACTGAAATGGATAAGGCAATTAACCTGGCAATTGAGAGTTTTTCAAGGAAGGAAAGGAAGTACAAAGCGTTAATACTGCTGACTGACGGGGAGAATCACAGCAAAGGCATGATGGCGTCCGTTAATGAGGCAAAGAAGGAAGGGATAAAGATATTTACTGTCGGTATAGGGACTCCTGACGGTGAACCCATACCTATCCATGATGAGAACGGGAATACAACCGGTTATAAGAAGGACAAGAAGGGCGCTGTTGTTATGAGCAGGCTTGATGAAAAATCACTCAGGGAAATAGCGCTTAAAACAGGGGGCCGGTATTTCAGGTCTACGCCAGGCGGGTCTGAAATAGAAAATATATACGAAGAAATATCCGGGATGGATAAGAAACAGCTTCAAAGCAAGCTTGCAAGCCAGTATGAAGACAGGTATCAGTACTTTGTTTTACTGGTTTTGATTTTACTTATTATGGAGTTCCTGGTTACAGAATACAGGAAGGAAGTTTATGAGGTATAAGGTAAAATACAAATTATGTTATTATGCAATTGCGTTTGCACTTGGCGTTTTACTGTCTATGACGGAAAACGTTTATGCTTCTGCCCGCAAAGAAGTCCGGCAGGGTAATAATTTATATAAAAAGGAGAAGTATGAGAAAGCCCTTGAGAAGTACCGGGATGCCCGGATAGACAGTCCCGAGTCAAAACAGGTGCATTTCAACCTTGCTAACAGTTTGTATAAGATGGGTAAATATGAAGAGGCAATGGAGGAGTATGAGAAATCAACTTACAGCAAGGATACTGAATTGCAGGCGAAGGCGTACTATAATATGGGTAACAGTTTTTACAAACAGGGAAAATTACCTGAGGCAATATTGTATTACAAGAAGGTGCTTGAGATAAATTCGGATGATGAAGATTCAAAGTATAATATTGAATATACGCAGAAGAAGATAAAGGAAATGATGGATAAACAGAAAGGCCAGCAGGACCAACAGCAGCAGCAGCAGCAACAGCAAAAGCAGGGAGAGGAAGAGCAAGAGGACGAGAAAAAGGGAAAAGAAGGCGAAGAAGATAAGAAGGAGGAAGAACAACAGGCGCAAAAGAAGGAAGATGAAAAAAAAGAAGGGGAGATGTCGGAAGAGGATGCCGAGCGGATATTAAACGCTCTTGCGGACGATGAAAAGGAAGCGCAGAAGGAAAGGCGGAAGGCAATAAAGCGTTCGGGAATACA
>JAUXBS010000031.1 GCA_030619245.1 Clostridia bacterium
ATAGTGGAAAGATTGTTCTTCCTTGCCATTTTTATTAATGCGCCTGCCTCTTCAGGTATCAGGTCGGGGACTATTATACCGTCAACCCCGGCAACACCGCATTCCTTCGTAAACTTCCCGCATCCATACTTGTGTACCGGGTTAATATAGGTCATAAGCGCCAGGGGGACTTCTGTCTTTGACCTTAACCTTTTAACCAGCTTGAGTATTTTCGCAAGCGTGGTATTGCTCTTCAGCGCCCTTTGTGAGGATGCCTGTATCGTGGGGCCGTCAGCCAGGGGGTCGGAGAAGGGCACTCCTAATTCAATAATGTCAGCCCCGCTGTCCGCCATTTCAAGCACCAGCCTCCCGGTTGTCTCTAAATCAGGGTCACCGGCTGTTATGAAGGTTATAAGCGCCTTTTCCCTTTTATCCTTTAATTGTTTGAGTTTTCTGCTGATTCTGTTCATTTCTTCTTTCTCACTATATCAAGGTCCTTATCACCGCGGCCGGATAAACAGACAATTATTATTTTGTTTTTCCCGGTTTTCTTTGCCAGTGTATTCAGGTATGCCAGCGCATGCGCCGGTTCAAGCGCGGGTATAATGCCCTCTGTTTCCGAGAGTGTGTGAAAGGCAGCCAGCGCTTCCCTGTCGGTCGCTGTAACATACTCTGCCCTTCCTGTATTCTTATAATAACTGTGTTCCGGGCCCACGCCGGGATAATCAAGGCCCGCTGAAACTGAATGCGTTTCGCGCACCTGGCCGTTTGAATCCTGCATCAGGTAACTCCTGGTGCCGTGCAGTATCCCCACTGACCCAATATTGAGCGGCGCTGAATGCATGCCTGTCTTCAGCCCCCTTCCCGCGGCCTCTACGCCGATAAACTTTACTTTATCCTTGTAGAAGGGATGGAACAGGCCTATGGCATTACTCCCGCCGCCAACACAGGCAAGGAGGTAATCAGGCAGTCTTCCTTCCGCCTTGAGTACCTGCTCCCTTGCCTCCCTTCCTATAACGGACTGGAAGTCCCTTACAATGGAGGGATACGGGTGCGGCCCCACGCAGGAACCCAGGAGGTAATGCGTTGTTTTAACGTTGGCCACCCAGTCCCTTATAGTTTCGTTTATCGCATCCTTTAACGTCCTCGTGCCCGAATCCACGGGTATAACGCTGGCTCCAAGAAGCTTCATCCTGTAGACGTTAAGCGCCTGCCTCTTCATGTCCTCTCTTCCCATGTAAACTTCACACTTCATACCGAAGAGGGCAGCGGCAGTTGCGGCTGCGACACCGTGCTGTCCGGCTCCTGTTTCCGCTATTATTCTTCCCTTCTTTAGCTTCTTAGCAAGCAGAGCCTGGCCTATAGCGTTGTTTATCTTATGAGCGCCCGTATGGCATAGGTCCTCTCTTTTAAGGTAAATCCTGGCGCCGCCAAGTTTCTTCGTTAACTCGCGAGCGAAGTACAGCGGGGTAGGCCTGCCCGCGTACTGCTTGAGATAATAATACAGTTCTTTCTTGAACTCCCTGTCATGTTTCAATTTATTATAGATTTCAATAAGTTCGTCAAGCGCAAACATCAACGTTTCAGGAACGTACTTCCCGCCAAATTCATTGAAGTAACCTCTGCTGTCGGGTAATATCTTCATCTTCCCGCCTCCCGGACTTTTTCCAGAAAATCATGCACCTTGTCATAATCCTTCCTGCGGTGCAGCCTTTCAACACCGCTCGCCGTATCAACACAATACGGCGTAACCTTCTCTATTGCCTCCATCACGTTACCGGGGTTCAATCCCCCCGCCAGGAATACCTGCTTCCCAAACTCCTTTGCCTTTACTGCCAGTTCCCAGTTAAACACCTCGCCTGTGCCCCCTTCAACTCCGGGAACGTAGGCATCCAGAAGATAGTAGTTCACATTGTTGTAGGCAGGTAGTTTCAGGAGGCTCTCCTCATTCTCAATCCTGAACGCCTTCATTATCTCGATTTCCGGGAACATTGATTTTAACTCGTCGCAGTACTCCACGCTCTCATCACCGTGGAACTGGAGCATCTTGAGTTTAGTTTTCTTTACTATCCTCCTGACGGCCTTCACTTCCTCATTTACAAAAACCCCCACTGTCCCGATAAACGGCGGCAGTTTTTCTATGATACCGGCAGCGTTTTTAGGTGAAATAACCCTGGGGCTGTTCTTGTAGAAGTTAAAACCCAGGTAATCAACCCCGAGCCCCGACGCCCATACGGCGTCCTTCTCATTGGTTATGCCGCATATCTTTACCTTTGTCATAGCTGAAGTTCCTTCATTTTCCCTGTTTCTTTTTTCTTGTTTTCTGCTGTTTCATCCAAAATCACCGGCTTATCTGTTTGTGAACTCCTTCATCTGCTGAAGTTTCTTTAATGCATTTCCTGAATCAATTGACTCCTGGGCGAGCTTAGCCCCTTCCTTGAAAGACCTTATTTCGTTACTTGCCACTATGGCTGTTGACGCGTTCATTACAACCACGTCCCTCTTAGGCCCTTTTTCCCCGTTAAGGATTGAAAGAATCGTTTCCGCGTTTTCTTTGGCTGTACCGCCTTTCAGATCGGCTGTCTTTACTTTCTTAAAACCGAATTTATCGGGCCCGACATTATAAGTCTTTATCCTGCTGTCCCTTAACTCTGAAATCCTCGTATTGCCCCTAATGGTGATTTCATCAATACCGTCCATACCATGGACTACAAACGCATGTTTTACCCCCATATTCTTCAAAACGTGCGCCATTACGGTCGTAAGCCGCCCGTCGTAAACGCCAACCACCTGCGCCGTGGCATAAGCGGGATTGGTTAAGGGCCCGAGTATGTTAAACACGGTCCTGATACCTATCTCCTTCCTCGGCCCTATGGCGTACTTCATGGCGCCGTGAAATAAAGGGGCAAAAATAAACCCTATGCCGACCTCGTCAATGCACCTGCCCACCTTGTCCGGAGTAAGTTGAATGTTCATGCCCAGTTCCTGCAGTACATCAGCGCTCCCGCACTGAGAGGATACCGACTTGTTGCCGTGTTTCGCTACCTTGATTCCGGCGCCGGCGACAACGAATGCCGAAGCAGTTGATATATTGAAAGTGTTTGAACCATCCCCGCCGGTACCGCAGGTATCAACGAGCTCATCCACATCAGAACTTACTTTCACCCTTAATGCCTTCTCGCGCATCACCCTGGCGCAGCCCGTGATTTCCTCAATGGATTCACCCTTTACCCTTAAAGCCGTTATAAAAGCGCCTATCTGGGCATCAGTGGCTTCCCCGGACATTATTTCATTCATAACTCCAACCGCTTCCTCTTCCGAGAGGTTCTTTTTATCAATCACCTTCTTTATTGCCTCTTTTATCATCTTCTCCTCCTCACGAAATTCAATAATATTTTCTTTCCTTCCGGCGTAAGTATTGACTCAGGATGAAACTGCACCCCGCTTATATTGTGCTTCCTATGCCTGATACCCATAACCTCGCCCCTGTCTGTCCAGGCAGTAACCTCCAGGCAGGCAGGCAGCCCTTTCTTCTGTACTATCAGCGAATGATACCTGGTAGCTTCAAAAGGACTGGACAATCCCCTGAATACCCCTTTATTAGTATGGTAAACCTTAGAGGTTTTACCATGCATAATCCTCTTTGCCCGGGCCACCTTTCCATTAAAAGCGCTTGCTATACACTGATGGCCGAGGCATACCCCGAGAATGGGAATTCTTGAATGAAATTCCCTTATTACATCAATACATATACCGGCATCCTCCGGCACGCCGGGGCCCGGAGACAGGAGTATCCTGTCCGGTTTAAGCTTTTTAATCCTGTTTACGTTCAACTTATTGTTCCTGTAAACAACCGGCCTCTGCCCCATTTCACCAAGGTACTGGACCAGGTTGTAAACGAAAGAATCGTAATTATCAATAACGAGTATCAATTTATTCCAGCCCTTTCTCTGACATTTCAACGGCTTTAATCATTGCCTTTGCCTTGTTCATTGTTTCGTAGTATTCCTTCTCAGGAACTGAATCAGCAACGATACCTGCCCCTGCCTGTATGTATGCCTTCTTATTTTTTATGAGAATCGTACGTATGGTTATTGCCATATCCATATTACCCTGGAAACTGAAGTAACCCACTGCTCCTGCATACGGGCCCCTTTTAACGTTTTCAAGTTCATTGATAATCTCCATGGCGCGTATTTTGGGCGCCCCGGAAACAGTCCCCGCGGGGAAGCAGGCCCTTACCACATCAAAGCTGTTCATGTTCTTCTTCAGGACGCCGCTAACTTCGGATACTATATGCATGACATGGGAATATTTCTCTATTACCATAAGCTCCGTCATTTTCACGCTGCCGTACTCGCATACCCTTCCGATGTCATTCCTTCCCAGGTCAACCAGCATTATATGCTCCGCCTTCTCCTTGGGGTCTGACAGAAGTTCCTTTTCAAGTTTCCTGTCCTCTTCTTCATCCCTGCCGCGCCTCCTCGTTCCGGCAATAGGCCTTACAACAACATTGCCCTCCTCGTGCCTTACGAGGATTTCCGGCGAGGACCCTGCAATTATCAGGTCTCCCAATTTAAGGTAGTACATATACGGAGAAGGGTTTATCACTCTTAAAGCCCTGTATATATCAAAAGGTTTTGCCTGAATATCCGTCTTTAATCTCTGTGACAGGACCGTCTGTATTATATCCCCGGCCCTTATGTAGGATTTTGCCTTTTCAACTATTTTCTTGAATTCATTCTTTTTGAAGTTTGATTTGATTTTTAATTTTACTTTCCCGGGCCGGGAACCCGAACGGGTTTTCAGGGGTTTCTTTAACCCGTCTATTATCCCGTCAATTTTAGCGCAGGCATTCCTGTACCTTGACTGCAGGTTCTCCTTCCCCCGGTTCAGGTCAACGCAGGATACTACTTTAATGGTCCTGGTAACATGGTCAAAGATGAGGGTGGTGTCTGTCAGCATGAACCTGTAATCCGGTAATTTTAAATCATCCGGGTTGGTACACGGCAGTTCTTCAAAACTTCCCGCCAGGTCATAACTCATATACCCTACAAGCCCCCCGTAAAAACGGGGTAATCCCTTAATATGAACGGGTTTGAACTTCTGCATGGTTTTCTCAATCTCTTTAAATGACACTACGGAATCATCCCCGGAGTTAAATATCCTGGCAGAACCCGTAGAAAGAAATGAATACCGGCCCTGCTTCTCCCCTCCTTCAACGCTCTCCAGGAGGTATGCGTAAGGCGATTTATCCAGTTTAGCGAATGCGGAAACAGGTGTTTCCATATCAGCAAGGATTTCCTTATAAACGGGAATCAGGTTTCCCCTTCCCGCAAGTTTCTTAAATACATTAAAATCAGGATAAAACATATTTTACATCCCTCAAAAACCATTTTTAGACCGTGATTATTTTAAAAGGCAGGGCTAGCTTTCAACTTTTACCTCAAGCATCCTGTCAATAGCTTTTCTTGCTTTTACACTTATCTCCTCAGGCACTTTTACTTCTGTCTTCTCATGTTCAAGCGACCACAACACCTTCTCCGGCATACCCAGCTTCATTGACATACAGACAGCGTTGGTTGATGCAGGAAAGAACCTCTTGTTTGGGTTGTCCTTTCTCAGCCTGTAAAGCATGCCGGCTTCCGTGCCTATAATAAACTCTTTCTTCCTGCTTTTATCTACATGGTTTCTCATGCCGCCTGTTGAAAGAACTTCATCAGCTAAAGCTATTACTCCCGGAGTGCACTCGGGGTGCACCAGGACATCCGCTTCCGGATATTCCTCTTTTTCCCTCTTAATATCCTCGGCAAGGATTTTCACATGTGAAGGGCAGTACCCCTCCCAGAATATTATCTTCTTTTTTGTTTTTGAAGCAACATAACGGCCGAGATATTTATCCGGGAGGAAGATAACCTCCTCTTCCTCCAGGGAATCCACTATTTCAACAGCATTGGCGGACGTGCAGCATATATCGCTTTCTGCCTTTATTTCCGCCGTTGAATTCACGTAGGTAACAACCGCCGCGTCCGGGTACGCCCGTTTAACTGTTTTTAACTTTTTAACACCCGCCATTTCCGCCATCGGGCAGCCGGCGTTCTTATCAGGCATAATAATTTTTTTGTCGGGGCAGAGGATTGAAGCCGTTTCCGCCATGAATTTAACCCCGCAGAAGATGACCAGGCCGGCGCCGGTACCAGCCGCTTTTTTAGCCAGTTCAAGTGAATCACCGCAGAAATCGGCAATATCCTGAATCTCGCCAAGCTGGTAATTATGCGCCAGGATAACGGCATTCTTCTCTTTTTTTATTTTTTTAATCCTGCTCTTTATTGTGCTCATCTTAAAATTTCACCGTCATTGCCCTTACAGGGCAGGCCTTAATACACAACTCACACGCAATACATTTTGTATCATAAAAATGCACCTCATGAGTTTCCTTGTCATACACAAGCGCCTGTGTCGGGCATATTGTTACGCATACACCGCAGTTTGTGCATCTGGTATCGTTTCTTTTTATATCCTTGCTGAGGGATTGTATCCTGACTCCTTCTTTACCAAGATACTTTATGCCTTTATCAAAATCTTTTTCATCTCCTGATATCTCAATCACCATCAACCCTTCTTCATCGGGAGTGATAAGCGCTTTCATGATATTAAACTCCAGTTTATACTCCCTGGCAAGCGTTGATATTATGGGCTTATTAATTAATCCTGCCGGAAAATGAAGTACTATTTTTTTTGAAATCATAGCTTCCTCTCAAGTTTCTCGGATATTTTATATTGCTCTCAGGCTTTCTTTTTCTTCATGATTGCTCTTTCCTTCAACGGCATGCAGGAGTACTCCGAATCAGCATCAGGCAAACCCGCAATTGAACTATCCAGGAAAAACTTCCCCTTCTCAATCCAGTCTTTTAATATACCCGCCACCTTTCTTGCCCTGGAATAACTTGAAAGGCTTCCTGTAAGTACATTTTTACCGTGTATCTTGATTTCACCGCTCCTCAACCGGGCATAGTTCACTTCTGCAATACTTCCGGGTTTACCGTGAGGATATGAATGACTGTAATCCACCACCTGTGTCCAGATATCCTCATCCTTAATCGCCGTGTAACGGCATATCTCTTCATTCAGGATGGGAATAGGCACTCCTATACCAACGGAAAGGGTCACGCCATACCCCTGCATTGAAGTCCCTATCAGCCATTCAGGGCTCATTTTTTTCAAATCACCCATAACCGCTATAGAACCCGCAGGAACACTCGGCACCCCGTTGTACTTGCGTTTCACTACCGGATTATGCTGTGTCCCGTGCCATACAATACGGCCCGTGCCTCCACCCAGGAATATCTTCGTTCCTATCCCTGTTGTCTTGTAAAGCGGGTCATTCAGCAAAGGTGACAATTGGCCCGCGCTGCAGTAATTCGCATTGCCAAGCCTGGGTTTTAAAGCGCCCATGTACGTATATATAATCTTATCCGACAGATTAACCGCGCAGTTATAGTTCTGGTAGGCATTCCTGGGGTTAAAAAGAACCGCCTCATTAATATCCCTGATGTTGATATAGGTTTCCATCTTTTTTCTTGGATAGCAGTCCGTCCCGTATGCCTCGGCCTTCAATACTAAATCCCTGCCTGCAACAAGGTCCTCAATAACATGGCCTCCCCCATAATTGAATTCCCCGGGGTATACCTGGTTCCTGGGATCACTCTCCGGCAGCGCATTAGCGCCGATAAGAATGTCCGCTGCGGCAAACCCGGTATATGCAGGCACATCGTTTAACGTTACCTTCCCCCCCCCAAACTTTATCTTTGGCCTGGCCTGGCCCGTATTCAGATACACGCTGGAGGAACACATCGGGCCAAAGGTACCGGTAGTTACCACATCCACCTGCCTGGCTGCTTCTTCAACCCCCACCTTTTCAACGATGTCAATGATTTCCTCTGCGGTTACCACCACAACCTTGCCGTTTTTTATACGCTCATTAATCTCAGCTATAGTCTTTGGCATTTAATCTCTCCTAAAAACATATTATCATATCAATCATAGTATTAATTATAATATTATTTATAAAGGCATAATATACTAAAATATACAGCTAAAGTCAATCCTAAAACGTGTCAACCTCCTTATAGGTATCAAACAAATCCGACATCTTCAAACATCAGGGTTATCCTTATTCCCGGGCCTTAAACTCAGGCGATTAAAGTTTATTTCTATCTTTCTGTTTTTTGATTTGTTTTGACCACTTACTGATTTTCTTTTCAAATATTACCTTTGTATTACGCGCTTTTTCTTTTTTTCGGGTTGCCAGGTAACTTAATTCTTTCTTGAGCTTAATATAACTCTGTAACCGCCTGTTATCCAGTTCCCCTCCCTTCAGCGCATCTTTAACAGCGCAACCCGGTTCACTCTCATGCCTGCAGTCCCTGAACTTACACCTGGCAGCAAACGCCATTACATCACTAAAAACCTCGTCCAGTCTATCTTCGTTCATCCACATCCGGAGTTCACGCAAACCAGGATTATCAATGACAATTCCTCCCCCGGGAATAATTGTTAACTCCCTGGAACTTGTTATATGCCTTCCCCTGCTGTCCCCTTCGCGTACAGCTCCGACTTTCTGCTTCACTCTGCCAAGAAGGCAATTAATTATTGTTGATTTACCCGTGCCCGAAGAGCCCAGGAAAGCTATGGTAGTCCCTTTCTTGATGTATTTCTTTAAACTCTCAACCCCCTCGTCCTTCGTAGCGCTCATAGCATGTATGGGAATTTCTAATGATACAGCCTCTACTTCAGCTATTCTGCCCCGGACATTGGAGCACAAATCTGTCTTATTAAGAATAATAACAGGACTGGCATTACTATCCCGGGCAATAGCAAGGTAACGCACAAT
>JAUXBS010000143.1 GCA_030619245.1 Clostridia bacterium
GGAAGATAAAGTGTATGAATGCTGATGTGAAAGTTGCCATGAACCTGATCCCGATGAAAATAAAGAGGGATATAAGCGGGATTTTTGACGGTAACGTGGAGTTTTCAGGTTCTTTTGTAAGTGAATCATTAAAAGCATCGGGAAAATTGTCAGTGAAGGATGTTAATTTCGGCGGCGCGGGGATTTTCCGGAAACTTGATTTTGAGTTTAATATTGCGGACGAGAAATTACTGGTAAAGAATTTTAGTTGTATAAATGGGCAGGGAAGAATAGACGGGAACGCTGATGTGGGGTTGAAAAAAGACTCGGCAAACAAGTTTAAAATAAAGACGCGCTGGAAGAATTACCAGATAAGCAGTTCCACCCCGATGCCGTACAATGTTATTCTCAGCGGGGACTGTGACTACAGCGGCAAGTTATATGTAACAGAAGACTGGAAAGCCGATATGAGCGGTTATGTTGTTTCGAGGAACCTTACGGTAAATGAAGAGCCTGTTGAAAACATAAACACCTGGGCGAGTTATAAAAATAATATAGTTGATATTAATTCATTTACCCTGGGTAACAGGGTAAAGGGCAGGGCAAGGTTGAATCTAAACAGCCCTGTTTCGGTTAACAGCAGTATAAGGATAGTATCAAAGGATATACCCGGTTTCATCAATTCATTTTTAAGAAAGAAGTTTGTCTGCGAGGGGGGGGTAAAAGGGCAGATTACCGGTGATATATCGCTTTATGGTGAAGTTGATAACCCTTCAATGGAAGGGTCTTTTAAGATAAGAAACGGGAAGTTCAGGAGCGGGGATATAAGGTTTGACTTGAAA
This sequence comes from Clostridia bacterium, assembly GCA_030619245.1. GTDB lineage: Bacteria > UBA6262 > WVXT01 > WVXT01 > JAUXBS01 > JAUXBS01. The sequence goes on from JAUXBS010000143.1 coordinate 822, forward strand.
TCAAAGTTCAGTTATGAAAACAGGGTTTTAAGCTTTGGGACTTCCAGGTTGAAGTTTAGGAAACCCTATGGCAATATTACAGTAACCGGGAACATGGATTTTAATAATGAAAATCCGTATAAATTAAACGGAAAACTGGAAGCTGTTCCTGTTGAGATTCTGGAGGATATATTTATTAACTATTCCGGAATATCAGGGGAGGTTAACGGCAGTGTTTACGCGCGCGGGAGTTTTGATTCTCCGGTGTTGAGAGCGGAATTAACTTCAAGAAACAACACTGTTTTTGGATACAAATTTAAAAATCTTAAAGTGAAGTTACGGGCCCAGGATTCCTCGCTGTATGTGGATGCCCTGTCCGCGGAATACGGGCGGAGTATTATACGGTTTGGCAGGGGCAGTGTTTTTACAAGCGACACCTGGGGGGTGTATGATTTTAGTTTTCCTGTTCACCTGAGAAATGTCGGAATGAAGAACCTTTCATTGTTCGGCGAATTGAAATTAGAAGGGACTGCGGATTTTACGGGCGAACATCAGGAGGTTAATAGTGTAATAACAGTAAGGGATTTATGGGTAAACCAGTGGAATATCGCAGGAATAAAGACAAGGTTGGAGTACAGGGATAACGTAATTAAATATCTTTATCCCGGCAAGAAAACCAAATTTGGGGTAAAAGCGGATTTGAATGAACCCGGTATTGTTAAAATAGAAAATTTTGAAGTTTATGAGAAAAAAAATAAGATTTTAAGTATAGAAGGAGAAGTTAATCTTAAGAATAACTTCATCAAGGGAAATCTTAAAACGTTAAACCAGGGAGTCAAGACCGGTGTGCTGGCTAAACTGTTGAATTTCAAGGAAGAGCAAACGGGACGGACCAAATTTGATATAAACATTAAAGGGAATTGGATTGACCTGCTGGCAGGTTCAAAGGACTTCCATGAGGAGAGGCCCTGCGTAGAGGGAACCATTGATATAGAGGAAGGGAACATTCATTATCTTGGTTTTGACAGGTTAAGGGCTTCTTTTGAGGGTAATGAAAAGGAACTGGGCCTGAAATACCTGCAGGTGATGAAGACGGGAAAGTATATGGTAAATGTTTCGGGAAAACTGCCGTATGAAGATAAAATAATTCCGGATGAAGATGATTTGATAAAACTTAAAGTATACGGTGAAAACAGCATGCAGCTGCTTGGCTTCATATCCCTTCAGATTGAAGATTGTTATGGTGTTTTAGACGGAGAGGTAAATATAACCGGTTCCATCATTAATCCTGGGATAAACGGGTATTTCAAGGGCAGTAATGGTGTTATCAGGAAGAAGCAGGAGCAACCGTATTTAGGCGGTAAGGTTACGGACCTGCGGGTTGATGCGGTTATAAAGAATAGCATGCTTGAGGTCAGGGAATTCCACGGTAAAGTGGGGAATTCCGCGCTGGATATAGGTGGAAACATTTCTCTTGCCGGGGGCGCTCTCGGTGATTTTGATTTAAATATAACAATGGAGGGTGGGAATGGTATGCCTGTAGAGAGTCCCGGGCTTGCGATTATGGGTTTACTGGGGGGAGCCGGGGAAAGCCCTTCAAAAGGAAAGATGAAGGGTGAACTGCATGTTTACGGGAACGAAAGTTTGTATAAGATAGACGGGGAGGTTGAATTGAAGGATGCCTTGCTTACATATCCTCCTCCTCCGAAGTACAGTGAAGTAGAAAGGGATGATTTCCTGATTCCTGCTGTATGGGACTTGAAACTTAAAACAGGAGATAATGTTACTTACATCATGAAGTACATTACCGCGCGCGTAAAGGGTGGCCTTGAAATTGCCGGGAATACTTATGATTTATTAGTAAACGGCAAATTCAAAGTATTAGACGGTGACATTTATTATTATAAATCCAATTACATGATAAGAGAAGGGGTTGTTGAAATAATTGATAACAAGGTGTTTGCTCAGGGAAGAGCTGATACCAGCATCCCCGGGGATACCATTACAATGATTATTGACAGGTCAAGATTTACGGACCTGAAGATAAGGTTTCTTTCTCTTAATGACCCGGAAATGAGTTCTGAAGACGCAGTTCTTAAGGTTGCGGGAATGTACAGAATGGATTTATCAGAAGAGGAAAGGAGTAAAATGGTCAGTCAGGAACTTGGAAGGTCGGTAAATATGACTGTTTCGGATTCTATTCTTGACAGTTCTATCAGAAAAGTAAGCAGGATAATTCTGCCGAAGATACTCCAGCCTGACAGGATTAATGTGGAATTACCGGTGTATGATTGGTTTTTACGCGGAGAAACGGGGGATTTGCCCTGGAGGTTTTCCTTTGGCAAGTATCTGGATAATGAAGGCTTATATCTCGGATACAGTGACGGGTTGGAAGGAAGGGCATTTGAGCTGATTCAGGATGTTGACTTCCTTTCCAGGTTTTTGAACCTCCCGCAGGGGGGAGAGTATATCAGGATAAGGCAGTTACTGCCTCTTGGCAGGGAAACGATAATTACGCTGGAAAAACAGGTGAGATTTTAATAGAAATTATGAATGGAAGACGATATGATGATTAAAAAATACTTTGCAATATTTATATTACTACTGCTGTTAACCGGACAGGTTGTCCTGGCCGGTGAGAGCAAGATAATTAAGGCAGTAGAGATAACAGGAAACAGTTACACGAACACGAAAAAAATAAAGAAAGTTTTAGAGACTAAAACCGGGCAGGAGTACTCGGAGAATGAATTGAACAAGGACATAGAGAATATATTTGACATGAATAGTTTCAAGGATGTCATGGTTGATGTATCTGATTTTGAGGACGGGGTGAAGGTTACTTTCATTGTGGTGGAAAAGTACCTGATCAAGAGGCTTGATTTCAAGGGTAACAGGGAATTTTCAAATAAAGCGATTGAGGACAAAATCGGTTCCGCTGAAAATAATTCGTTTGACAGGAAACAGATGATAGATGATGTTGACATAATAACCGACATTTACAAGAAAAAAGGTTACAGCGATGTGCTGGTTGAACCGTTTACTGATTTTGATGACGAAGGGAAGTCGGTAACGCTTACTTTCTTCATAACGGAAGGCAACAAGATTAAGGTTGGAAAAATCAACCTGATTGGTGTCAGGTCGTTTAAAACCGATAGAATACTTGGACAGCTGGAAATAGAAAAAGGCAGGCTTTTTAAACCGGAGGAAATGGAAGAGGAAATAAAGAAAATAGAAATATTTTATAAGAACGGGGGTTTTGTAAATTTCAGGCTCGGAGAAACTCTTGTTACATATAACAAGGAAAAAACAAAGGTGTTCATCACAATATTCCTGTATGAAGGTATAAGTTATAAAATCGGTAAAACTGAATTTAAAGGCAATTCAAAGTTTTCAACGGAAGAATTGAAAAAATGCCTGCGGTTTAATACAGGGGATGTTTTTTCAGAGTTGGATTTAACAATGAGCCTGGCATTAATGCAGGAGAAGTACGCGGGAGAGGGGTACATTAAAGCTTCCATTGTGCCGGAATATGGACTGGATGACGAGAAGGGGATTGCGGAAGTCGGATCGTA
>JAUXBS010000093.1 GCA_030619245.1 Clostridia bacterium
CGGATTCAAGGAAAGACGCAGAATACGTTCAAATGATGCCCTTCCCAAAGGGCTGTCGTCTTTTGTCCATCGTCGGCGTCACTCATCGTTCACATACGTACAGTATTCTCACTCTTCGTTCCTTGACGTTGAAGCAAAATACTTCCAGCATATGTCAAGATATGTTAGAAGCACTACACTAGGAAAGGCACTGGTTAACATAGTCGTCTAAAAACTCAAAGTCATCAATGTTAAGGGTAAGGAATCTAATGCCGAAGCCTTTATCATTTGTCCGGAGGACCAGCCCTTTAACCGTAATTGTTTTTTCCTTTTTCGGCAGCTTGAATTCCATTAGCAGGATGGTTCCTTCCGTGAGTTCCGAACAGCATTCAACAAACACTCCTCCGCAACAAAGGTTTTTTGAATAAAAATGTAATAAACCGTCTTCCTGGGGAGTTATGGTGGGGTGAGACTCACACTGGAATTTAACCTTCAGCGCGATTCTCGAATATTTTCGTTTTTCAATAAAACCGTTATTTGAGTTATTGTTTTTCTGCATGGCAATAATATACCACATCCGGTGAAATAATTCAAGGGTTTTATTGATCTATTTATTATGGTTACGCGGCTGTATAAGAACTTAGACTTAGACTGAGAACATTATTCACAAATATTTTGACTTTTATTAAGAATTTATGCTAAAATAATTACCTGGAAAGAATGTTTTAAAGGAGACGGACATCACATTATCCAACAAACTTACGTTGAGCAGAATTGCCGTTGTCCCGGTTTTTATATTTTTTATGTCGCTTAATAATCTTTATTCCCGGATATTTGCCCTGGTAATTTTTGTTTTCGCAGCGTTTACGGACCTTTATGATGGACGGCTTGCCCGTAAATTCGGGCAGGTTACCAAAATGGGGCAGTTCCTTGATCCCCTTGCTGATAAAATGATTGTCACAGCAGCCCTGATATCGTTCATCAGGATTGAGGATTTATCAATTCCCGCATGGATAGTAATAGTTATTATTGCCCGGGAATTTATAATTAATGATTTACGTGACCTGGCGGTTTCTAATGGTGTAATAATAGCGGTTTCAAAAGCGGGCAAATGGAAAACGGTTATTCAAATGGTTTCTATAATTACTATCCTGTTACTGGTAGTGATAAAGAGTATGGTAACCGATATCGACTGGTTCAATCTGTTAATGCAGAAAACAATCTTCTGGTTGATGATTCTTACCATGGCGGCAACTGTTGTCACGGGGCTTGACTACCTGACAAGGGGGGCAAGAGAGTTGCTGGATAAGAAGGTTTTTAGTGATAGTTAAACGGATACTAACCGCATTAATTTCCATCCCGGTAATTCTAACCGTCCATTTTGGAATGGTTCCGGTACTTTTATTGCTTGAGTTGGCCGTGGTCCTTGCGCTCCTGGAATACTTTCATATACTGGATTCCTGCAATAGTCCGCATCAGAAGTATCCCGGGCTGCTGGCGGTGGTTTTGCTTCCAATTGGTTTCTACTTTCAGATAACCACAGGCATTCATTTTCCGGCTGCGATTATTACCATGCTGGTGCTGGTACTGCTGTCGCTGGCTGTTTTATCAGGAGATTTATCCGGCGCGGTTTCAACTGTTTCGGTTACACTGTTCGGGGTGCTGTACATCGGGTGGCTTTCAGGGCACCTGATATTGCTGCGGGGAATCAACCCCTGCGGGGAGAGCCTGGTTTACCTTCTGCTTTTTGTTACCTGGATTTCAGATATATCTGCCTACCTGGTTGGAACGAAGTTCGGCAGGCACAGGCTGGCAGAAAGGATAAGCCCGAAGAAATCCTGGGAAGGAACCATTGCCGGAGTGGTTGCAGCGGTTGTCGCTGCCCTCCTCTGGCGTGAAGTTTCCGGGCTGAAGATTTTCAGCGGGGGGGGCTTAAGCCTGCAGTTTTTAAATCCTGCCTGGTGTATACTGATTGGTTTACTGCTTGGAGTGGGCGGGCAGGCAGGGGACCTTGCAGAATCAATGTTGAAGCGCAATGCAGGGTTGAAAGATTCAGGAAACATACTGCCCGGGCACGGGGGAATTCTTGACCGTTGTGACAGTCTCCTTTTTAATATACCGTTGTTGTATTACTGCATACGGTTCATTTTAAGATAAATTGGAATGGGCATAAAGCCGGGAAGTTCATTTGACGGCTTCTTCCTGCTCAATCCAGGTCTTTGGTATTCATTTTAGTTGTGATTTTGTGTTCCAGGTTTCGTATTCTTATGGCAAGTTTGTCAACCCTGTCCCTGCCTTTAACTGCCGCGGTATTAACTTTTTCCTGAAGTCCGGCTATCTTAGCGTTGTTTTCTGCATCTTCGGAAAAGCTGTTTGAAGAATCAATTATAGCTATTAATTCATCCATTTCGGCTTCTATCGCCGCAATCTTATCCCTGGTTGCCTGTTCCTCCCGGACAATAGTTTCTTCAAGGCGGGTTTTTTGTTGTTGAAGTTTTTCCATGCTTGCGCACCCCGAAATAACCAGGACTGCCAGTAAAACAATTCCAAATATTCTTTTCATAATTATCTCCTAATGTGATTATCGGCCGGTTGTTCTGTTTCTTTAAAAGCGCTTATGAGGGAAGTATAACAAAAAAGGATTATTAAAGTCAATCACTTATTTTCTTAACAAAAGAGTAAAAATATGATAGAATACTGCTCCGGGAAAAAATTCAAAAGTTTCGTCGATTCACCGGTATTTATATGATAATTACTCATAACGGAGGGGAATAACATGGATTCACGACACCTGACGCACAAGGAAGTGCCTGACCTTGCAATTGAAAGGCTCGGGCCCGCAAAACTAATCTCACCCCTGGCAAAAAGGAACTGTCATTTTATAGACGATAAGGAAAAGATACTGATGTATTCACATGCCAGGCACCTGGCGGACTATAAGAAATCAGGAAAGGATGTCCCCGGGTATGAAAGGGCGGGGCCGAGGGAGAAGATATTTTTTGACCCGGGAAAGCTTAACTGCGGGATAGTTACGTGCGGCGGATTATGTCCGGGGCTTAACGATGTTGTAAGGGCGGTGGCGCTTGGCCTGCTGTGGCAGTACGAGGTTAAGAACGTGTATGGTTTCATGTATGGTTATAACGGGCTTTCTTCCAGGCCTTTCAAAGAACCAATCCTTATAACGCCCGGAATCGTGGATGAGATACATCTGAAGGGCGGCAGTATTCTTTCGTCCTCAAGGGGCCCGCAAGACCCGGTAGACATGGTTGACAGCCTGGTTAAGATGAACATAAAGTTGTTATTTACCGTAGGAGGCGACGGGACTCTCAAGGGCGCGCGGGATATAGTAGAGGAAATCAGGAAGAGGAAACTGGAAATAAGCGTCATTGGGATTCCCAAGACGATAGACAATGATATAGCAGGTATTGAGAGAACCTTTGGTTTCGTGACAGCGGTTGAGGATGCGCGTTCTGCCATTCTGGCTGCGCATGAAGAGGCCAAGGGGGTCTGGAACGGCGTGGGACTGGTGAAACTGATGGGCAGGGATTCCGGTTTTATCGCGGCTCACACGACGCTTGCAAACAGTGACGTTAACTTCTGTTTCATACCGGAAAACCCCCTTGTGCTGGAAGGGAAGAGCGGTTTCCTGGAGCGGCTTGAAAAAAGGCTGGATGAGAAGCATCATGCCGTTATAGTGGTTGCTGAAGGGGCGGGCCAGAACCTGATGAAGGATGATAGTAATGATAAGGACGCCTCGGGAAATGTTAAATTAAAGGAGATAGGCGGTTTCCTCAATGATAGGATTAAGGAACATTTTAAGGACAGGAACAAAAAAGTATCAATAAAGTACATAGACCCCAGTTATATCATACGCAGCCTGCCGGCAAATTCACAGGATTCATCATTCTGCCTGGTACTGGGCCAGAATGCGGTTCATGCGGGGATGGCCGGCTGTACAAACATGGTAGTTGGCTATTGGAACCAGTACTTCACGCACATTCCCTTATCGCTTGCCACAATGAAAAGGAAGAAGATTAACCCTAAAGGCCATCTATGGCAGACCGTTCTTATCACAACGGGCCAGTCAAAGTAAAAACCGTCCCTGGTTTTATACAACCTTTTATAGGTTGTGATTAAACTCACAAATTATTAAGTTGACAATCAGCTTTTTTGGTGGTAACATTTTATTTATGGGGGAAAATACTTAATTATATTAATAATAAGGAGCGCGGCATGAAAAAAACACATAAATATTTATTGATTTTAATTTCAATTCTATTCCTTTCCTCAACCGCATTTTCCGCCTGGGACCAGTTCACCAATTCCGGGGGTGGCGGGTGGCAGTACAGGAAGGCGGTAACCATAAGCCATTCCGGCTTACCGTTGAATGATTACCAGGTGCTTATAACCGGGACGGAACTTAACACATCAATACTCATTGGCGGGGGAAAACTGCAGGCAGACCTGGCTGACGCAAGGTTTGCCACAGGCGAAACAAGCGGTACCGAGCTTTCTTACTGCAAGGGTTCGCCTGCGGGGAATTTCTGGGTCAATCTGCCGGTTATTAATACAGGTGACAATATCATATATTTCTATTATGGAAACAGTTCTGCAATAGATTCAAGCAATGGCCCCAATACGTTCCTCATGTATGACGATTTTGAAGACGGGGATATAGGCGACTGGACCGGAAGGGCGGGGAGCGCGAGCTGGCAGGCGCTGGCGGGGATGCTGGATATTAATGATTACGACGTGGATGGCAGGTCCGAAATCACGGCTCCGCAGGCGGCCCATGCCGACGTTGAATTAACCTATAGGACCTGGGCGGAAAATGTATCCGTCGGTAAGGACGGCGGAGCGATGTTAAGGCAGAACCCTGCGGGACAGGGCTATCTGATTTCCATATTTGACGACACGGAAGGCCTGGCGGTTTACCGTTCTGACGGTTGGGGGGATATCAGCCCCGTGCTGGTTGAAGCAACGCCCTTCACCTGGACGGATGCCTGGTACAGGGTCAAAATATTTGCGCTGGGCAGCGAGTTGAAGGTGAAGTGCTGGGTGGACGGCTCGGGCGAGCCGGGGCTATGGACGCTGGAAACGACGGATAGCTCTTATCCTTCCGGCGAGTTTGCCGGGCTCACGGGGGCGTACTTAAAGCCCAAGTATATTTATTATGACGATTTTCAAGTACGCAAGTATACCAGCCCTGAACCGGTGGTTTTAGGCGTGGGGACAGAGGAGGAACCGGCAGGAGCTCCTGTGAAGTTGTTAAACACCGCGGACCCCGTGAATATACTTCCGGACGGCGTAAGCACGTCCCTTATTACATGCATGGTATCGGATGCGGCAAACCAACTGGTGAATACGGCTTCAAACACGATAAACTTTGGTTTATCCGGAGAGGGAACCTTGCTTGGAACGACGGTTAAGAGCGCGGTTGGCGGTATGGCAACGGTTATACTGCGGTCAGGGGTAACCGTTGGGACTGCCACGGTTGATTCGTTTTCTTCAGGGCTTACTTCCGGAATAGTTGATGTTGATATTGGATTTGGAGGGTTCCCGTGGGGACTTCTTTGTACGGCTGAGCCTGTGATAATAATAGCGGATGGAGCAAGCACTTCCCTTATTACTTGCTCCGTGCTGGACAATTCAGGTCATTTAGTAGATACAGCTTTGAATGTTATAACTTTCGGTTTAACCGGGGAAGGAACCTTGCTGGGTACAACGGTTAAGAATGCGGTTGGCGGTATAGCAAC
>JAUXBS010000129.1 GCA_030619245.1 Clostridia bacterium
TACGATCCGACTTCCCCCAATATAGAACATCCACCAAGCAAAACCATTACTAACAAACCAATACATAATTTCTTGTGAGTAAACATTTTACTACCTCCTTTACTTGCTAACAGATTTTTGTTACTTTTTAGCATATTTCAAACACTAAACCTTTAGTTTATAAATCAATTATCCGTTTTTAACGTTATCGAATTTCTCTCTTCCTTTAATATTTCAGTAATAATCCGGTTTCTTGTGAAAATATATCACTCTTATCTTATAACAAATATACCATAAATTGTGGATTTGTCAAGGGAATTTATTTTTGGTTTTTTGGTTTTTTGGTTTAATAGGTCAATATCAAGTAAAACGAGGCAAATCAATCTTATAAACCAGGACGGTTCCAATTAAAAATATCGGAACCGTCCCGGTTTTTATTCTTTAGAGAACTTGCTCTAAAATCTATTTTCTTAATTCAATAAATTACTGCGTTTTACGTATTGTTTCTCTTTGCCTGTTTTTTTACCCCTGGCAAGAAGAGAGTTATTTAAAACCTTCTCCTGTCCATATTTAATCACTACAGGGAAAAATATAACCCTTTTACTCCCGTCTTCCAGCCTAACTTCCATTTTCAATATTCTCTTATCCATTTTTTTAAGTTCCTTTCAAGTTCTTTCCTGTTTAAACCTTCATTATTATTATAACACAGTGTTGTATAGTTTTTGTAACATGTGAGCAAAGTCACAGCTGTTCCTGTAAAATTAATTTTGATGGTTTCTGATATATACCTGATAATTTACTTTAATTATATGTAATGGTTTTATTGACTATTTTTCAAGCAGCTATAAATATAAGCTATAAACCAAAAATATTCCTGAAACAATATGATTATGGCATTTATTTTCGTTGACTTTTCATCCTTATATATATAGTATTTATTAAAGGATATTTTATGAGAGATAAACCCACTGAAGAAATACACCTGAATAATATAGACCCAACTGAAAGAACAGTGTTCATTGAAAGAACAGGTGTTGTAATGCGGTGGATACTGCTTGCAACAGGCTCACTGATACAGATTGTACAACCTGTCATTCCAAATTACATTTTTTACATAATTCTCCCTGTTTGTATATTTTATAACTTTTCAATAAACCTGCTTATATTCAAAAAAAGAAAGTATATTGTGTTAATTAGCCGTTTCACTGCCGTACTGGATATAATCGTTTCTGCAATAATAATATTTCTCTCGGCAGAAACAGACATATACCTGTGGTATTTCGTCCTCCTGGTATCACATTCCGCTCGTTTTGGCTTTGCAGGTTCCATTATATCACCCGTGATATTTTCGATAGTGTATATTCTCGGGCTTAAATTCAGGGGGCTGGATTTCACCACTCACACCCTCTTCATCAGGTCCACTTTCTTTATAGTTACCGGCATAGTAAGCGGCTACCTTGCCAGGGAAGAGCATAAAAGGTTTGATAGTACTCTTAAACAGCAAAGGGATATATTTCAAGCCCAACTGAAGAGAAAGGAACTCAGGAACATTCTTCAGCGCTACGTCAGTTACAATGTTGTTGAGGAACTTCTGAATGACCCTGAAACCCTTGTTCTTGGCGGGACCAGGAAGAAGGTTTCCATACTCTTCTCGGATATTGAGGGGTTCACAACCCTGCTTTCAAGGGTGGACCCCGAAACGGTTATAGAACGCCTTAACGAGTACCTTACAGAAATGACCAATATCATTTTCTATTACGGCGGTATGGTTGACAAATTTGTCGGTGACGCTATAATAGGCATATTCGGCGCTATAAAACCCGAACCGGGGGACAGCTTAAACGCAGTTAAGTGCGCCCTCGCAATGCAGGACAGGCTGAATGAACTCCACCAAAAGTGGGGTTCTGATTCCATAACGAGCATACATTCAAGAATAGCCGTGAACACGGGTGAAGTTATCATGGGGAATGTCGGTTCTCCCAAGAGAATGGATTATACCGCAATAGGCGATCCTGTTAATACCGCCTCCCGCCTTCAGTCTATCGCTGAAAACGGCGCCGTTGTAATAAGTAAAAGCACCCATGATGAATTAAAGCACATAATTGAAGTTGAGGACCTTGGCATGATACAGCTCAAGGGCAAGCCTGCCCCGATTGAGGTATATAAAATCCTGAAACTAAAGGAATAAAGCAAATGAGAAATTTACTTCTATCCCTGCTTATAGTATTAGTTTTAAATGTTAAAGTATATTCTGAAGTATATCCTGATAATGTAATAGATGAGTTTGAAAAGAAATATAATACTGTTAAAGACTATCAGTGCCGGCTTCATGAATGGTGCACTAAAGGCAGGAAACTGGAAAAAAGGATTATAAACTACTACTTCAAGAGGCCCAGGAACATCAGGATGGATATATTGAAAGGCAACAAAGCCTTTGATACCGGCAGTGTCGGTGTTTCCGTGGGTGATGACAGGGTTACAGGCCATAGAGGAGGAATTCTTTCCGTAATCGCCCTTAATGTTTCAGAAAACAGCCCTCTTGCAACAACCGTAAGAGGCACCACCTTTGATGAGAGTGACCTGCAGGCAATCCTGGAAAGATTGAAGTTCCACCTGGAGAACAGTATAATAACCTTTGAAGAAACGAAAGATAATATCTGCAAACTCACCTGCATACCACATGACCCTTCAATGAATGAAGGTATTTCAATGGATGTAATATGCATTGACCGGGGAATGCTGCTGCCTGTTTTTTCCGAGAGGTATGAAAAGGACGTGGTGGTCCAGCATGCTGAATGGAGCGATTACATAATAAACGCCGGGCTCCCGGAGGAACTATTTAAAGTGAGGTACAATCCGGAAGAACTTGCTCAACAGAAAATAAAGTCAATACATGAACTCCCGGCGGAAGAGAGCTACAAATTTGAATAACTATGATGTCATTGTTGTGGGAGCAGGGCCTGCCGGCTCAACCGCGGCGCGGGCCTGCTCAATGAACGGGTTAAAAACCCTCCTCCTTGAAAAAGAAGCCATTCCCAGGGATAAACGCTGCGCCGGCGGCATATCAAACGGCGCCTTAAAGGAACTCGGTTTTAAACTCCCGGAGGAACTGGTTGAGCGCAGGTGCAGTGGCATGCTGGCAATACAGGGCAGGATAAAGAACGAGGTACATGAAGGGCATACGGTTGCCACGATGGTCACGAGGTCCGGGTTTGACGCCTTCCTCTCTGATAAGGCAAAATCAGCGGGAGTTGAAATCCAGGCAAACGAAAACTGCCTGTCAGTGAAAAGAAAAGATAGCGGCGTTGAAGTTACCACCTCCGGGAGGCAATACCTGTCAAATATAGTCATAGGGGCAGACGGTGTTCACAGCAGGGTCGCAAAAACATTCCGCCCCCCCTTCACTCATGATGAACTGCGCTACTGCCTTACAGCCGATATCCCACTCCCCGAATCAGGGATAAATGAAATTCTGCCCGATAAAGTGGTATTCCATTATGGGTACATTGACCTGGGATATGCCTGGCTATTCCCTAAAAAAGATTATATCTCAGCAGGCATAGGAGGCGCCTTCACCCAGTCAAAGAACCTCAAGAGGAAGTTTATTGAATTCCTTAAACTGCATGAACTTGATTTAAACGTGAAACCTAAGGGCTGCCTCATCCCCATAACCAACTTTAAGAATGACGTATACACTGACAGGATAATGCTTGCCGGAGACGCCGCGGGATTCGTTGACTGTTTCAGCGGCGAAGGCATAAGGTTTGCCATTGCCTCGGGAAGGATTGCTGCTGAAACCGCGGTAAAAGCCCACCGGGAAAACAACTATTCACGGGATGTTCTGAAATCATACCAGGACAGGTTCTACAGCGGGTTCAAGGATGACCTGAAGTGCTCAACTTTCATGTCCAGGATATCCTTCAGGTACCCCAATATGCTCCTGGGCACCTTTATTATGAGAGATGAGGTTATTTCCAATTACTACAAAGTTATGTCAGCCGAGATGTCTTTCAGGAAGTACTTTAAATGGTTAGTACTAAAAACACCAGGTTATTTACTCAAGAGGATATTCGGGAAGTAAATTAATTTTTAGTGTTACTCAGCTCTAAAAAGTAATTCCTCCTTTAACGCTTATTCCAAGATTACTAATATCAATATTCGAAATATCTATAGAAGTTCCAATACTCATCTTGAATCCGTCTTCTTTCCCGAAGTTTATACCCGGGACGAGCCACAAATCCCCCCCTGAATAAAGGATTTCAAGTAATACATTAGTGCTTTCCTGAGGAGCGGCAACAAGAGCGGTTCTAAAAGAAATGTTACTTAGGCCCTGGAATCCCATTTGGAGAGTCAATCCCACGGCATCCTGGAAGGTGGTAGTCCATATACCGTAAATGTCAGGGACAAGCTCTATTTCATCATTTCTGTATGAAAGCAATTGGAATCCAATTCCCAGTCCACTATAATCATATTTCGGCATGAAGTTCACCTTGGCATTAAGGTGTATTTCAGGTATGTTTATAGTATCCGCGGATATTATATTATCAAAGGACTGGATATTAACCCCTAATTCAACATTTCTTGACATTCCATAGAGAAATGAAGCCCCAAGATTTCCAATAATAGCGCCTA
>JAUXBS010000066.1 GCA_030619245.1 Clostridia bacterium
ATAATAAATATACGTGACAGTATTTACGAATCGAAGTAGTGAGTCCCGTTAAAAAACAACGGATATTTACGGATATTTTACTTGACTTAAAGGTGTTTTTATGGTAAAAAAATATAAACCAAACATGAAAAGGAGGTTTCATATATGAAAAAACATATAATTTTAATAGTTATTTTATTAATATCTTTATCTGCTGTTATTTCACCGGCAGGAAATGAAAACTATTTCAGGAAAGGGCGGGAGTACGCCAATAATGGAGAGTATAACAAAGCGCTGGATTATTTAGGTAAAGCGCAGCAGCTTAATCCCGGCAGGGCGTCCATATATATTGCCAGGGCTGTTGTTTACATAAACATGAAAATGGAGTATGATGCGATAGAAGAGCTTAACAGGGCAATAACCCTTGATTCCGGCAAGGCAAATGCCTATTATTTGCTGGCTATGCTGTATGAAGAAATTGGTGATAAGGTAAATGCGATGTTTGCCTGGAAGAAATACCTGAACCTGAAGCCGAGGGGGGGGCGGTCAAATGCTGCCAGGGAACGCCTTAAGAGACTGGAAGGTAATTAGATGAGAATAAGATTATTGGTAATTACAACGGCCATGCTTTGTTTAACTGCCGGCTGCGGGCCCCGTGTTGTGATAAAAAGGGATTATGATTTCAGCAAGGTGAAGAGGGTTGCCATAACACCGTTTACCGATACCCGGTCAGCTTTCAATTCTAATAATGTAGCAGGGGATGCCGTTGCAGACGAATTCATCCTGCAGTTAATGCAAAGGAACATTGATGTTGTGGAACGATTCCAGTTAAGCGCGGTGATTAAAGAATTCGACCTTGCGGGAAGGGGAATGCTTGACAGTTCCACCGTTAAGAAAATAGGCAGGCTTCTGGGAGCTGACGTAATATTAACGGGAACCATAATTCAATACCTTCCCAACAGAAGGGACATTATATACGTTGATGACGGCTCCGGAGGAAAGAGGCAGGAGATTTACCTGGTCGATGCAGAGGTGGGAATAAGCGCGCGTATGATAGACGTTGAAACAGGTGTAGTAATATGGGCGGGTCACTACAGGTATAATTCCTTCTTCATAGAGAGCGCTATCAGGGGAGTTGTTTCCGGGTTGATTAATTCCCTGAATAAGCACCTCCCACAAGCCTGAATACCACAAATAAATATAGTACTATCAATTCTAAAATAAATAAGATAGGTTTTTTTTGTCTGTTTTTAAGAAAAATAGAAAGGAGAACAAGATGTTAAGTGACCTGGAAATCGCGCAATCCGCAAAGATGAAACACATCAGTGAAATTGCAAAGTCAATCGGCTTAGAGGAGGACGAGATTGAGCTGTACGGCAGGCACAAGGCAAAGATATCGCTTGACGTTCTGAAGAGGATTAAGAAAAACAAAGACGGGAAGTACATTGATGTTACCGCAATTACCCCGACCCCGTTGGGAGAGGGGAAGACCGTAAATACCATAGGGTTGTCGCTGGGGTTGAACAAGATAGGCAAGAAGGTGATTACCGCCATAAGACAGCCGTCACTGGGGCCCGTGTTTGGAATCAAGGGCGGCGCAGCGGGCGGAGGTTATTCTCAGGTCGTGCCCATGGAGGATTTTAACCTGCACCTTACAGGGGATATTCATGCAATAGGGTTGGCGCATAACCTGTGCGCGGCATTTCTTGATAATTCAATTCTTAAGGGGAATAAGCTGAATATAGACCCGCTTAGCGTTGCCTGGCGCAGGGTGGTTGATATAAGCGACAGGTTCCTGCGCAATATAATTGTCGGCCTTGGAGGCAGTAACGACGGTTTCCCGAAAGAAAGCGGTTTTGACATTACGGTTGCAAGTGAAGTCATGGCGATACTCGCGCTCACTTCCGGCCTGCAGGATTTAAGGGAGAGGATAGGCAGGATAGTGCTTGCAATGACGAAGGACGGCAAACCCGTAACGACTGAAGATATCAAGGTGGCGGGCGCGATGACGGTGCTTTTAAAGGATGCAATAAAGCCCAATCTGCTGCAGACGCTTGAGAATACTCCCTGCCTGGTTCACGCAGGGCCGTTTGCCAACATAGCGCACGGGAACAGTTCCATTATCGCTGACAGGATTGCAATAAAACTTGCTGACTACGTCGTTACCGAAAGCGGTTTTGGAGCGGATATCGGCGCGGAGAAATTCTTTAACATCAAGTGCCGCCTGAGCGGGATGGTCCCCGACGTAATGGTGCTGGTATGTTCCATAAGGGCTCTTAAGATGCACAGCGGCGATTTTAACATAGTAGCGGGAAAGCCGATGGACGAGGGTTTGTTAAAGGAGAACCTGGATGCGGTAGAAAGGGGAAGCTGCAACCTCAAAAAACATATTGAGAACTTGAAATCATACGGGGTGCCCGTAGTGGTCGCGGTAAACAAGTTCACTGCGGACACTGACAGGGAAATGGAAATGGTGAAGAAGTTATCAATCCAGGCAGGCGCGGATGACGCAGTGATAAGCGATGTCTGGGCGAACGGCGGCGAAGGCGGTAAGGAACTGGCCGAGGCGGTGGTGAAGGCAGCGGAAAAACCCGGCAAGTTCAAGTTCCTGTACGAACTGGATATTCCCATAAGGGAGAAGATAGAAACAATAGCAAAGAAGATGTACGGGGCGAAAGAGGTTGATTTTTCTCCGGTGGCGGAGAAGAAGTTAAAACAGTTTACTGAAATGGGGCTTGATAAACTGCCTATATGTATGGCAAAAACACATCTTTCAATTTCCCATGACCCGAAACTCAAGGGCAGGCCTGAAGGTTTTGTATTCCCCGTGCGTGATATAATGGCTTCGGTCGGAGCAGGGTTTCTTTACCCGCTGTGCGGCCAGATGAGGACAATGCCCGGGCTTCCGACCAATCCGGCAGGTAATAACGTGGATATTGACAAGGATGGGAAGATAAAAGGGCTGTTTTAAAAGGAGATAAGCATGAAGGAGATAATTCTGCCGGAACTGGGCGAAGATATAAAGGAGGCAACGGTATCTTTCTGGCATCACAAGGAAGGCGATGAAGTGAAGGCAGAGGAGGATATAGTGGAGTTTTATACCGATAAGGCGAATTTCAGCGTGAAAGCGCAGGCCTCGGGTATTCTTAAAGCCATTTCCGTAAAGGAAGGGGAGAAGGCGTCAGTGGGCCAGGTTATAGGAGAAATAGAAGAGAGATAGAGTAATGGATAAACATAATGTCGTTATTATAGGTTCGGGCCCGGGCGGCTATGCCGCGGCATTGCACGCATCGAGGCTTGGGGCCAGTCCCTTGCTGATAGAAAAGGAACAACTGGGGGGCACCTGCCTGGCCAGGGGCTGTATTCCTACCAAGTCACTGCTGGCAAGCGCGGGTTTGCTTCAGGAGGTAAAGGGCGCAAAGGAATTTGGCGTTGAGGTGGGCAGTGTTGAAGCAAATTTTAATGTGATGATGCAGAGGAAAGAGAAGGTAGTAAGACAGCTTACCGGCGGGCTGGGAATGCTGCTAAAAAGCTGGGGTGTTGATATAATGACCGGGAATGCCCGGTTTATTGACAGCCATACCATTGAGGTGTCAGGGAGTGATGGAGTAAAGGAAGTAAAGAGTGACAGGATAATCGTTGCAACCGGTTCAGAGCCTTCAGTCCTGAAAGGTGTTGAAACGGACGGGAAGGCCATAATTAACAGTAATCATATCCTGCAGTTGGACAGGGTGCCTTCATCCCTCTTGATTATCGGGGGTGGTGTAATAGGCATGGAGTTTGCTTCCATCTTCAATGCGCTGGGAACCAGGGTGACTCTGGTGGAGCTGCTCCCGGGTATAATACCATTTGCTGATGAAGATGTGTCAAAGGCGCTTGAGAAATCACTGGGTAAGGCGGGTATTGATATAAGGACGGGAGCCGTTGTTGAAGGTGTGTCAGTTGATGGCGTTTCCCAGAAGGCAAGGATTAAGGGGCCGGACGGCGCAGGTGAAGTTGTGGTTGAAAAGACGCTTGTTGCTGTTGGAAGGTCCCCGTACACTGAAGGGCTTGAGCTGGAAAATGCAGGAATAAAAACGGTTAAGGGAAACATACCTGTTAATGAAAAGATGGAAACCGAAGTGAAAGGCGTGTACGCAATAGGAGATGTTACAGGAGGAACCCTGCTTGCCCACGTTGCTTCAGAAGAGGGTATGGTTGCCGTGGAAAATGCTCTCGGGAGGAATTCAGTTATAGATTACAGCGTGATAGCAAGTTGTGTATACTGTATGCCGCAGGTAGCGGGAGTCGGAGTAACGGAGAAGTCTGCGGGTGAAAAAGGGATTGAATTCAGCACGGGCAGGTTCCCTTTCACTGCAAGCGCAAAGGGGCTCATCCTTTCAAAAAGGGATGGGTTCATAAAAGTCATAGCGGAAAAGAAAACAGGTAAAATTATGGGAGTGCACATCATTGGCCATGAAGCAACCGAATTAATCGCCGAAGCGGCGATTGCCATAAAAACCGGAGCGACCACGAAATCCTTTACCAGGATAAGCCATGCTCACCCGTCCCTGCATGAGGCAATGCTTGATGTGATGGACGATGTTAACGATGAGTCAATAGGCCTTGCCAGAAAGAAAAAATGAAGTTTAAAATTATTAATAAGGGGACTGCGGAATACCAGGAGGCTTATCGTTTTCAACTGGAGCTTGTAAACCAGCGCCAGAAAGGATTTATAGATGATACTATAATATTCGTTGAGCATCCTGCTGTTATAACCAGGGGGAGGAAGGGTAGAAAATCCGGCGGTAATATACTTATTGCTGAGCAAGAGCTTGCTGCAAAAGGAATAAAGGTATGTGAAGTCGACAGGGGAGGGGACGTTACGCTGCATTGTCCGGGACAGCTGGTTGTTTATCCCGTGTTTGACCTTAATAATCATGGGCGGGATATTCACGGATACCTGCGTAACCTTGAAGAGGTGGTAATAAGGGTATTGAGGGATTACAGTATTTCCCCGGAAAGAATAAGGGGTTTCACGGGTGTGTGGGTTGGCGGTAGGAAGATAGCCTCGATAGGGGTTGGTGTATCAAGGTGGATTGCCTATCATGGTGTTTCATTGAATGTAAGCCCTGAGCTTAAGCAGTATTCAATGATAAACGTCTGCGGGATGGAGAAAGTAAGGATGACTTCCATGGAGGAATTGTTAAACAGGAGGATTGCCGTTAGGGAAGTAATCCCCGTAGTGGCCAAGCATTTTAACGCAGTATTTGATAGAAAGGATTGTTGGGATGGAAGGGAAGATGGCAGTGAAGGCGGTAAAAAGAATAGATTTAAGTTTAGCTCCGCTGGTTGAGAATACGAGGAGAGTGATTAAGGGGCTGAAATTACATACTATATGTGATTCGGGTAACTGTCCTAACATGCATGAGTGTTATGGAAGTTCCACTGCAACCTTCATGATAATGGGTAATGTTTGTACCAGGGACTGCAGGTTCTGCAGTGTAAAGAATGGTAAACCGCAGGAACCGGATAAAACGGAACCCGGAAGGGTGGCGGAGGCAGTAGTAAAACTGAATTTGAAGCATGTTGTTATAACTTCCGTGACGAGGGATGACCAGGACGACAAGGGGGTATTCAATTTTGTTGAAACAATCAGGGAAATCAGGAAGCGCAGTCCCGGTACTGTTATAGAAGTGCTGGTGCCTGACTTCGGGGGTATTGAGGAACTTATTGAAACGCTGGTGCGCGCGCGCCCTGATATTATCGGGCATAACCTGGAAACGATTGCCAGGTTGTATTATCTTTTAAAGCCGGACAGTTCTTACTTCAGGTCGCTTTCGGTGCTGCACATGGTAAAGGAGTTTAATCCGGATATATGCACGAAGTCGGGGATAATGGTTGGGCTTGGGGAGAACGAGGATGACGTAATAGAGGTAATGAGGGATATAAAAGAGATAAAGTGCGATATTTTCACAATAGGACAGTACCTGCGGCCTACCGGAGAGCAGTTTGAAGTTAAAAGGCATGTGGACGAGGATGAGTTTCAGAGGTATGAGGTTGTTGCCGGCAGTATGAAGTACGCGTATGTGATTGCCGGTACCTTCGTGCGCAGTTCATACAGGGCAGGTGAGTATTATCAGAAATACCAGGAGAGCAGAAAGGGATAAGATGGAAAATTACCTGGATTATTCGTTGAAGAAGTACCTTGATGACCTGGCGTCGGACCTTCCCGCTCCGGGAGGAGGGAGCGCTTCAGCCCTGGTTGGTTCAACCGGGGTGGCGTTGTTCAGCATGGTTGCCGGTTTCACCATAGGCAGGGAAAAGTACAGGGATGTTGAAGCGGAAGTACAGAAGTTGCTGCAGAATTATAATTCAATCCGCGGCAGGCTTGATGAACTGGTCCAGGAAGATGTTATTTCATACAGGGTGGTGTCAGGAGCTTACAAACTTCCGAAGAATACGGAAGAAGAGAAAAAGGCAAGGGCAGAGGCAATACAGGAAGCGTGCAAGAAAGCGCTGGAAGTGCCACTGGAAATTGTTTTAAAATGCTCAACTGTCCTTGATACAGGGAGGAGACTGCTTGAAATAGGGAACAAGAACCTGTTAAGCGATGTCG
>JAUXBS010000056.1 GCA_030619245.1 Clostridia bacterium
CTGAATATCAAGCAGGAAATTAGAAACAAATACAGTGATTTATATTTTGCTAACCTGATGTTTGCAGGTCTTTATGAGAATACTTCCCAGGAAGTCCCGCCATAAGGTTTTATTCTCTGGCATATCATGATTAGATGAAACAAATATAAGGCTTAGTAAAAGCTGATGGGATATCTTTGTCTATAGCTAAAAATAACCGGGATTTGCTATAAATTAATCCTTGGGTTTTACCTGTTGCTGAGGCTTTTTTTGAATGAACGAGAATTTTTGGGTGAAATTTTGCTTTACGGAGGAAGTTGCGGAATCGCTGCGGAATAGACATTATATTTGACATAACAATAAATTTTTGATATACTTCAGTTAATAAAATATTTTGTTATAGCAATTGAGGTTTAGCATCAGAAAATTTATTGATACTACCGGCTAAATTGTTTTACTGAAAGGACAAAAAGGCCGGTATTTTTTCGCCTAAGTATGATATGAAAGGATAGATTAATGAAAGCAGCTGTATTTATGGAGCCGGGTAAAATGGAAGTCAAAGAGGTTGACAAACCCGTATGCAAAGACGGTGAAATCCTCGTTAAGGTTGGCGCTTGCGCCATATGCGGCACGGACGTCCGCATATACTTCAACGGCCAGAAGAATGTGGTGCCGCCGCATATCATAGGGCATGAGATTGCAGGGACGATTGAGGAAATCGGTAAAGGTGTGAGCGGATATAGTATTGGCGGCAGGGTAACCACCGTGACTTCCGTGTGCTGCGGCAAATGCAAGTTCTGTGAAAAGGGGTATTATAATATCTGTGTGGACAGCAGGGCTATAGGTTATTTCTGGCCGGGGGGATTCGCGGAGTACGTCTCAATACCAAAGGATGCGGTTTCACAGAACAGTGTGATTAAAATACCGGATAACGTTTCCTTTGAAGAGGCTTCCATAGTGGAGCCGTTGTCCTGCTGTATTAACGGGCAGGATTATCTTGATATACAGGAAGGCGATTTCGTGGTTGTGTTCGGGTGCGGGCCAATAGGCATAATGCACGCCGAGTTGGCAAAGGCTCAGGGCGCAGCATCGGTTGTCATAGCGGATATTTCCGAGGATAAACTGCAGTTTGGCAGGGGATTCAAGGATATCATATTACTGAACGTTAAAGAGGAAGACCCCGTTGATAAGGTGATGAAGCTTACCGGTGGTGAGGGTGCTGATGTGGTTATAGTTGCCGCGGGCTCCAAGAAGGCCCAGGTACAGGCAATGAATATGGCTGCCAAGAAGGCGAGGGTGAGCTTTTTCGCAGGGCTCCCCAAGGACGATCCCATTATTGAACTGGACAGCAACTTACTGCATTACAGGGAAATTTCGGTTTTTGGCGCGTTTGCGTCCTACGAGGCCCAGTACAGAAAGGCCCTCAACATCGTTTCGGCAGGTAAGATAGAGAGCGGTAAAATAATTACCCATACCTTCCCTCTGGATAAAATCGTGGAAGCCATTAAACTGGTGAAGGCAGGTAAAACACTGAAGGTGGTGATTAAAATTGAAGCTTAAGGATAAGGTAGCAATAGTTACGGGCGGGGCGCAGGGCCTCGGGGAAGCTATATCAAAAAGGCTTTTAAAAGAAGGGGCCAGAGTGGTCGTTGCGGATATCAACATTAAAAAAGCGGGAGAGACTGCATTAGCCATTGAAGAGGAGTCCGGGGGCAAAGCCATCCCCTCAGTGGTGGACGTTACGGATGAAAAACAGGTTGCAGGGATGGTTAAGAAGGCAGTAGATGAGTTCGGCAGGCTCGATATACTCGTGAATAATGCCGGGATTCTTGTTGCCGGCGAAGTGACCGAAATACCTCTGGATAAATGGAAGAAGGTTATAGAGGTAAACATGGTGGGGTACTTCCTCTGCGCGAGGGAGGCTGCTAGGGTGATGAAGGAGCAGAAGAGCGGCGCGATTATACAGATTAACTCCAAATCGGGCAAGAAGGGCAGTTACAAGAACTCGGCGTATGCCGCTTCCAAGTTCGGCGGTATCGGTATTACCCAGAGTATAGCGCTTGACCTTGCCCCTTACGGGGTGAGGGTTAATTCGGTCTGCCCGGGTAACCTGCTTGATTCACCCCTGTGGGTTGACAGCCTTTATAAGCAGTATTCCAGGAAATGGGGGATTTCCGAGGAGGAAGTAAGGAAGAAGTACGAATCGCAGGTTCCCATGGGCAGGGGATGCGCCTATGATGATATATGCAATGTCGTGGTGTTCCTGGCAGGTGATGAAGCCAGTTACATGACAGGCCAGGGTATAAACGTTACAGGCGGGGAGGAAATGAGGTAGGATTGAAAGGGGACTGAAGAATGTCTGATATTAAGATAACGAAGGATGAAGCAGTATTTTACCTGAAACAGATGATGCAGATAAGGCAGTTCGAGGACAAGATAATGGACCTCCTGGGGCAGAACGTGGCAGAGGGCGGTTCTCATCTGTATGCGGGGGAGGAGGCTATTGCCGTTGGCGCAATGGCTGCGATAAAGAAGGATGACCTTATCACCAGTACGCACCGGGGGCACGGTCATTGTGTAGCAAAGGGCGGCGAACTGCCCGTGTTAATGGCCGAAATCCTCGGCAAGCAAACCGGCTGCTGCAAGGGTAAGGGGGGATCCCTGCACCTTGCGGATGTATCAACGGGGAACCTGGGCGCCAATGGCGTTGTAGGGGGCGGGTTCGGTATTGCCGCCGGCGCGGGCCTGACATTGAAAATGAAGAAAACCGGGCAGGTGGTATTGTGTTTCTTCGGTGACGGGGCTATCAACCAGGGGATATTCCACGAGTCGGCAAACATGGCAGGCAAGTGGAAACTGCCCGTGGTATATATATGCGAGAACAACATGTACGGTATGTCCGTATCAGTGGAAAGGGCGTCTGCTGTTACAGACCTCGGGAAGCGCGCGGCGGCTTACGATATACCCTCGGAAACGGTGGACGGTATGGACGTGCTTGCGGTCAGGGAGGCGGTGGATAAATGGGTTGACTACTCCAGGGGAGGCAAGGGGCCGAGTATGGTTGTATGCAATACTTACAGGTATTACGGCCATTCCAGGAGTGACCCGAGGGCGTACAGGACCAGGGAGGAAGAAAAAGAATGGCGCGACAGGGACTGTATAAAGGTTTTTGGCAGGAAGTGCGTGGACAATAAAATATTAACCCAGAAACAGGTTGATGGTATTGAAAAGGAAGTTGCAGGCGAAATAGAGGCGGCCGTCAAGTTCGCGGTGGACAGCCCTTATCCTGCTCCCGAAGAACTGTTTGAAGACCTGTATTCGTGAATATAGATACCGGAGAAATGGAATATGAAAACTATAACATACTGGAAGGCAATTAATGAAGCGCTTGATGAGATGATGGAAAAGGACCCGTCGGTTTTCGTCATGGGTGAGGACGTTGCGATTTACGGGGGGGCTTACGGCGTAACCAGGGGGCTTTACGAGAAGTACGGCGAGGAAAGGATAAGAGATACTGCCATATCCGAAGCAGCGATAGTAGGCGCGGGGATCGGCTCTGCCATGACTGGTATGAGGCCGGTCGTTGAAATCATGTACGTTGACTTCATGGGCATTGCAATGGACCAGTTGAACAACCAGGCTGCAAAGGTAAGGTACATGTTCGGGGGTAAGACCACTGTGCCGCTGGTAATACGTACCGAGGGGGGAGCGGGCAGGACGCTCGGGGCGCATCATTCACAGAGCCTTGAGTCGTGGTTCATTCATATACCGGGCATTAAGGTCGTGATGCCTTCAACGCCTTACGATGCAAAGGGACTGCTTAAGGAATCGATACTCGATAATAATCCGGTCGTTTATATAGAGCACAAGATGCTTTACGGCACAAAGGGCGAAGTGCCCGAAGAGGACTATACTATTCCCCTGGGCAAGGCTGATGTTAAAAGGAAAGGCAAGGATATCACGATTGTAGCCTATTCGCGTTCCCTGCTGCGTTCCCTGGACGCCGCAAAGGAACTTGAAAAGGAAGGCATAGACGTAGAGGTAGTGGATCCCAGGACACTGCTACCGCTTGATATAGGGACTATAAGCGATTCTGTAAAAAAGACGCACAGGGTTCTGGTAGTTTCAGAAGACTGTAAGACAGGAGGTACGGGGGCCGAAATAGGAATGCAGATAATGGAAAATTGTTTTGACTACCTGGATGCTCCAGTAGTAAGACTGGCCGGCGCGGATGTGCCGATGCCGAAGAGCCCCGTGCTTGAAAAACTCGCAATTCCCGATAAGGATGATATTATCAAAAAGGTGAAGGAGATATTAGGATGATTACCAGAATAATAATGCCAAAACTCGGTGAGACAATGGAAGATGGCGTTATAAGCAGGTGGATGAAGAAGGAAGGGGACAAGATTGAAAAGGGAGAGCCCATACTTGAGGTTGCAACCGATAAGGCGAACTTCGAAGTTGAGTCCCCTGCCGGAGGAATATTGAGAAAGATTCTTTGCCCGGCGAGTGAGGATAACGTCCCCGTAACCGTTACCATAGGTTATATCGCGGATTCCATGGAGGAGGGGCTCCCGGAAGAGGGTGAATCCCAGCCAGAAAAGGAAAAGAAGGAAGAATCCGTAAAGGAATCAGTCCCCGTTGACAAAAAGCCCGCGGAGCAGAAGGCGGAAACGGGATTGATTAAAGCCTCCCCCGCCGCAAAGAAGTTCGCAAGGGAAAAGGGCGTTGACCTCGCGGGGATTACCGGGACCGGTCCCGGTGGCAGGATTACCGAGAATGACGTGCTGTCCGCAGCCGGAACCGGGACGGCTGAAGGTGGTGATGCAGAAGTAATACCATTGTCAGGCATGCGCAAGGTCATTGCGCAGCGCCTTTCGGAAAGCAAGAGGCGCGCGCCCCATTATTACGTGCAGGTTGAAGTTGACATGACCGGGGCGGTTGCCGCAAGGGAGAAATTTCTTCCGGAGGTAAAATCGAAGAACGGGGTGAAACTGTCCTACAATGATATGATAGTAAAGGCGGCAGCAGATACACTGCCGGATTATCCCCTGTTGAATTCCACATTTGACGGTAATAATATAAAATCCTTTAAGGATGCCAACATTGGTATCGCCGTGAGCATTGACCAGGGGCTTGTAGTGCCTGTTGTTAAGAAGGCGGGTGAAAAGAGCCTGGGGGAAATAGCAAAGGAAAGGGACAGGCTGGTGGCGCTTGCCAGGGAGAATAAGCTTGGCCCGCAGGATACCGAAGGGGGGACTTTCACCGTCACGAACCTCGGGATGTTCAAAGTTGATGTTTTTACCGCGATAATCAATCCGCCGCAGGTTGCCATACTTGCCGTTGGAGGCATTAAGAAGGCTCCTGTTGTGGTTAATGATAAGGTTGAAGTTCGTCAAGTAATGAAGATGAGCCTTTCAGCTGACCACCGTGTTATAGACGGTGCTTATGCGGCGCAGTTTATGAATAGATTGAAAGAAACCCTCGAGAAGATAAAGGATTAGTGATTTATCTTATCTGTTTGAAATAATATTTGATATTGGTTGATATAATAAAATAAATTAATGGTTCATTCAGGTTATATCTTCTGAAGGCGGATGATGAATTTTAAAGGTGCGATAACCGAAGATGGCGACCACAATAAAGCACAATAATGGAAGGACGAATGAGACGCGCACCCCTTCGAGGGCTCCTATTCCTCCCAGGTCTATAATGCGACCCTGCAGTGGCGGCATCAAACAGCCGCCTACGATTGCGAAGATAAGGCCGGCAGATGCAATCTTGGCTTCTTCGCCCATTCCATCCAGCGCAATACCGTAGATGGTAGGGAACATCAAAGACATGCATGCGGAGATGCCTACCAGGCAATAGAGGCCAGTCATTCCTTGCAGAAATATGGTTCCGAGTGTCAGGCCTATGGCGCCTGCTCCCAGGGACATAAGTAAGCGGCCAGGGCTGAAGTATTTTAAAAGTAACGTGCTGATGAAACGGCTGCTGCAAAATATGGCCATAGCCACTATATTGTAGGCCTGTGCCTTGGCAAAGGAGAAGCCTAACAAATCGGTTGCATAGTGAATGATAAATGTCCAGCACATGATCTGAGCAGCTACATAAGCCGTTTGAGCGACAACTCCTTCAAGATAGCGTTTGTTGCGAAACAACAGTTTAAAAGTGGATTTTAAATCCATCTTCTCATCATGCTTACCGGTATTGGGCACTTTTATAACAACAAATACAATTAAGAATCCGAGTACAATAATTCCGATGGCTACGTAGGGCGCGCGAACGACTTTGAGATCCTCCATCTGCATTTGCTCGTGTGGCTTCCCTTTAAAGGTTTTAATTTCGCCATCCTTATAAGACTTTAATGCCTGGGTCAGCGCAGTATCATAGTAAACATCTGCAAGCGATGCGGTTTCTGCATCAATGACGCGTTCCTTCGCCTTCACTTGAAGCAGTTGTTCGTTAGTGAGTGGTTTGTCACGCTTGCCCTCTTCCTTCGTAAGGTAAGCCGAGAGGTTCTTATCTACCGGCAATCCATCATCCACATCCATTTTTAGCCATTGCATAATGTTATCTATGAAACCACCATTGTCGGACTCGGTAGTGCCAGTCTCTTCTGTTCGTATCTCAGCTGCGCTCTCTGACCGGTATTGGGCTACGTCGTTGCGGAATTCCTGAACCTGAAGGTTACTGAGTATCACAAAAATCGCTATAGTCATACCGGTGAGTGAACCAATAGGGTTGAATGCTTGTGCCAGGTTGAGACGACGGGTGGCTGTCTTTTTATCGCCCATGGACAGTATGTATGGATTGGCGGTGGTCTCGAGAAACGCCAGTCCAAATGTGAGTACATAAAGAGCAACGAGAAAAAGGTTAAAATTAGCCGACGACGCCGCAGGAATGGACAGCAGCGCGCCGGTTGCATACAACGCCAACCCGACTATGATACCGGATTTATAGTTAAAGCGCCGGATAAACAGTGCCGCTGGAAGCGCCATGGTCGCGTAACCACCGTAAAAAGCCATTTGCACAAAGCTGCTTTGTGTATTGCTGATCACAAATACATCCTTGAATGCTTTTACCAGCGGGTTGGTTATGTCATTGGCAAAGCCCCATAACGCAAACAGGCAGGTTACAAACATGAAAGGTAACACCATTGCTTTAGAAACAACAGGTATCTTATTCTCACTCATGATATATCTCCTTTAATTTTTTTGGTTTGTTACTTAACTTTTAAAAGTAGACATTTGGGAACACTAAAAGCATACTCTAACCGACATCCTCTATTGCC
>JAUXBS010000014.1 GCA_030619245.1 Clostridia bacterium
AGTGAGAATACTGTACGTATGTGAACGATGAGTGACGCCGACGATGGACAAAAGACGACAGCCCTTCGGGAAGGGCATCATTTGGACCCATTCCGCGTCTTTTCTCCTCCCCATATTCCCGATATGCTTTCGTCGTCTTTCCTTGAATCCGTCTCAAAGCCTGCCCTTCATATGTAAAGATATGTTAGTAACACTACACTAGGTGTTTCAAGCACAACCGGCAGGAAAGCAGGCCCTTCCTTATTACTCTTTCTTCTTTATTGAGAACTTTGACTCCTCATGATTCTTCAATCTGATAATATTGGGCTTATGCCTGATTATAACAGTCATCATCAATAATACGCTTAAGATTATATAGGGAAGTGTTTCCGGATTAATTCCACCGGAAACAATAATCGAAACCGGGAATATACTAACCGCTATCATTGAAGACAATGACACGTATCTTGTAATTGCCAGCACAACAACAAAAACCAGCAGGCATACCAGCGCCTCAATCGGTTTTAAGGCAAGAATTACACCCACGAATGCAGCAACCCCTTTTCCTCCCTTGAAATTAAGAAATATCGAAAAGATATGCCCCAGTATTATCGAAAACCCGGTGGCGCAGATTACATACCTGTCAAAAACCGAATCCATTAACAGCGCATTCTTAAGCGCCAGCAAAGGGATTACCGCCTTCAGCGCATCAAGGAACACCGTTAAAAGCCCCCACTTGAAGCCCACGACTCTTGATACGTTTGTAGCCCCAATATTCCCGCTTCCCTTTTTCCTGATATCATCTTTTGATACAAATCTTCCTATCACATAACCAAAGGGAATGGAACCCAGTATATACCCTGCTATAACCAATAAAATTAATGCAACAATCATTTTAGTTACCTTTCATTATAGTATGAATATTAGTGTATCACATATAATAAACAGTGTCAAGATTTGAATAATTTGCGTTGTTACAATGCTTAAATGTTAATATTTTCTGGTTTCCATTGCCAGCGGGGCAAAATGAGGCGGGCTTGTTCCGATAAGCAGTTTTGCGGGTTTTTTCGTTATATTCTCAAAACCATGCATGATACTTGAATCAAAATGGACTGTATCCCCCTTTTCAATTTCAAACACCTGTCCACCGATATTCACCTGAATCCGGCCTTCCATGACATGTATCACTTCCTCTCCCTGATGACTGTTGTTTAATTTTTCATCCTTCAGCATCGGGCATAACTCAATCACCTTGATTTCCAGTTTCGAATCCATCGTCCCCGGTTTTGAAAGGAACTCCAGCTTCATCTTATTATCATCAGATACAAAAGTCTTCCTCTCATCCTTTTTTATAACTCTTACTTTGTGCTTATTCTCTTCTCCCAGGATTTCGGATATCGTTATCTTGAAAAAGTCCGAAAGGCTGGAAACAGTTTCAAGGGAAGGGGAATACATATTTCTCTCAATTCCTGACAGAAAGCTTACTGAAAGGTTTATCTTCTCAGATAAATTTTTGAGCGTCATATTATTCTGTTTCCTCATACTACGTATCTTATATCCAATTTTTATCATACTGAAATTCTATCACAATTAAAAACTTTTGTCAAGCTAACTCTTGCGTAACATATGTAAACTTCTAATTGTTTTGCACCTGTTTCAATTCAATAAATATACTTGATTCATAAGCATATTACTCTATATCTGTAAATATAATGGTTTTTTTCTGTTATTGTATAATTTTTCTAATTGTTTACATTGGCTATTTATAAAACATTTATGATAAAATCATACATCTTAAATGGGCACATCCCGGCATTTGGGAAAGCAGGGGGTCAATACCTGACCCCTTTTATTTCGGTAGTATTTTACAACTGCGGTTTTTCCTTATTATTATCCACATGGCAATTACAACACCTATGCTGTCAATTAATACATCAGTAACCCTTGGCCCCCTGAACGGAACGAATGCCTGGTGAATTTCATCGGATATCGCATACAGCACCGAAAGGATTGCCGATAACTTGTAAACCAGGGTTAAATCCAGTTTAAACGAATTGATAATTGCCCTCCATAAAAGGAAGGTTAAAATGGCAAATTCAACTACATGGGCTATCTTGCGGAGTATCGTATCAAGAGTTTCTTCCAGTCCTGATGATAAGTAAGGAATGTTTGAAAGGTAAAAAATAATACTGCACCATACAATTACAGGAAGCCATAATTTTAGATAAAAATACGTGTTCCTCATCAGTTCTTAAAAACCAATCTTCTTTTCCTGTATATTGGAAACTTTAATACTGCCAAACCTGTCTTCGTACTTCTTAACACTGTCCTTCAGCGTAAGAAGGAACTTCTTGGCATGAGTGGGGCCAAGTATAATCCTTGACCTTACCTTAGCCCTCGGCTGCTGTGGCTGCATGTAAATAAAATCCAGGACGAATTCTGAATCATTACTTGAAATAAAAGTAAGATTTGAATACATCCCCTGGGCAATGTCATCATCCAGTTTTATCTGGATTTCCTTTTTTGGCTCTGTTTCATACATCTTCTTCCCCTCCCTCTTATTAGTAAACCTTGCTTTGCCTTTTCTGTAAATTATTGTCTTGTACTTATTCAGTTTTCCCGGAGTCTGCTTACTCAAATCAACCCTTCTTCCTTCATGCTTTTAAAACTATGCTCACACACTATCACGTGGTCAAGCACATCTATGCCCATGATTTTCCCGGATTCAATAATCCTCCGGGTGATTTCCACATCCTCCTCGCTTGCAGTGGCATCCCCGGACGGATGATTATGAACAAGTATTATACTTGCGGCATGATGGCTGAGAGCCGGGCCAAACACCTCTCTTGGATGCACAATGTTCGCGTTGAGCGAGCCTATGGACACCGTTTCCCTTTTAATAACTGCATTTCTCGTGGTCAGGTATATAACAAGCAGTTTTTCCTTCTTAGCTTTTCTTATCTCCGGAACGTACTTGTAAATATCTTCAGGGGTACGGATGACAACTTCATCGCTGTTCTTCACCACCATCCTTTTCGCAAGTTCAAAAGCCGCGACTATTTCCGCCGCCTTTGAAGGCCCTATACCCTTAATCCCGCTTAGTTTATTGAACCCCGCATTCAGAAGTTTGTCCCCATCATACTTACGCAGGATATCCCTGGCAAGTTCCAGGACGTTCTTGCCCTTATAGCCTGTCCTCAACATAATTGCAAGCAGTTCCTCGTCTTTCATGGCGGAAGGCCCCGAGCCCGCAAGTTTTTCCCTGGGCCTGTCAACCCTTGCCATGTCCCTGATTTTCATGTTATCCAAAGGGGTCAAGTCTTGACATATGACATTCTATTCTCTTTTTACTAAAATGTCATATGTCAAGACCAGACCCCGTAATTTACCGTTCCAGGCAAAATCCTTCGTATGCCATACCAAAATGCCTGGATTCCAGTTTGGGGTTTTGGATATACGCCATTATCTTTTCTCCGGGCTTTATTTCTTTTACAGACTTTGGCTTTCCACTTTTTAATACTACAGGGATAGTTTCAGCGTCCTGAACGATTGTTGCCACATCAAGCTCAGCATAAATATCCTTTGCTTTGTTTCTATACTTCTCAATATCCAGCAGGCTGATTATTTCCCCGTTTTTCTTCTTTTTCAGATGAAATATTGATCTATACCTGCCAAAATAATCATCGCCCTCGCTTTTCAGAAGACTATAAATGTCCTTGCCTGAAAATCTTTGTACTCCTCTGATTAACAGCATTGGCCTGGGTTCAATTTTGCTTCGCGCAACCTTGTTTGTTGATTTATTTCCTTTATAATCCACCGTTAGCAATTCATCTCCCGGTTTAAGTTCATTAAGGTATTTTGTAGAATTATCTCCGCAAAGCACATACATGGAAACAGGGCCGGCATTAACTCTGGCTGAACGTGTAGCGACATATTTATTCTTTGTAGATTCGTTATAGATTAAAAACAAAGCTCTATTATAAGAACCCACAAGCAGTCCATGCCCCTTTTTAAAATTGGACATCATATCCATGCAAACACGATCGCCATTTCCAAGTGGTTTTATTTCCTTTACTTCAATATCTTTCATTTTTTTCGGATTAAAAGGCATATTATCCCCGCTTTTTTGTATTTTTTAACTAATTTTGTTAATATTTATTATTGAAGTTCTAATTATACAAAATCAAAAAACCCTTGTCAAACCAAAACAAAAACTGAATTGAATTAGTCTAATAATTAATTGCCTGCTAATATATCCTTATAAACCTCCAGGGTTTCCTCCGCGGCTTTTTTCCAGGAAAACATTTTAACTCTTTCAAACCCCTTGTTTATCATTGATTCCCGCAGCGAACTACTGCTTATGACTTTAGCCATTGCAGCTGATAATTCATCCGCATTATCAGGATTAATCAATATGGCAGCATCCCCGGTAACCTCAGGAAGCGAGGATATATTGGAAGTTATTACGGGGACACCGCATGCCATCGCCTCAAGGGGCGGAAGCCCGAACCCTTCATATGTTGAGGGATAAACAAAAAGTTCCGCTGAGTTGTAAACCAGGGGCAGTTCCTTATCAGCGATATAACCCGTAAATATTACTTCATCCTCAAGCCTTAACGATTGCACCGTCTTGAATATTTCATCGCACATCCATCCCTTGTTTCCTACAATTACCAGTTTATGCTCAACTTCTCTTGAATCCTTCATCAACCCGTATGCCCTGATGAGCGCGGAAATGTTCTTCCTTGGCTCAAGTATTCCCACGTAAAGAATGTACTTTTCAGGAAGGCCGTATTTTTCGCGTATTCTCTCAAGAAGGCCGGCATCCTTTGCCGGCTTGAACAATTCGTTTGTCCCTTCATATACAACTGTAATTTTGTCCTCCGGCATCCCGAATAATCTGACCAGGTCCTTTTTCGTCGATTCTGAAACAGCTATAATCCTGTCCGCATTTTTTGCAAACGAAGGAACGAACCAGGAATAGACTATCCTGTGTATTAACCTGAACTTTTCAGGGAACAGCCACGAAGCCATGTCATGAAAGGTAATTACCTTAGGACAGCGCGCCCTGGAAGGAGCCATATAACATGGAGCATGCAGCAGCTCAATCCCATCACGTTTCAACAGCCCGGGCAGTACGAACTGAACCCACATTATCCTGGGCAGGATTTTACTCTTATGAATCACTACCTTGAAATTACCTCCTATACAAAAAAACTCCTCCGGCACAGCCCTGTTCGAGTACAGGTAGTATAAATTATCACTGTCAACATTCGCCAGCCCTCTCAATAAATTATAGATGTACTGGTCAACGCCAACCCTGTCTTTTATAATAAAACTTATATCTATTCCCACCCGCATTACAAATTACCTCCTGAATAGGGACTTCAGAATCTCATAATCATCCTTATCAAGTATTTTTAATAATTTCAAGAATATGAAATAAACAACCATTCCCGCCGGAATTATGATAAACAACGGCATCCCCCTGATGACAAATATGGACAGCCCCATAGCAACGCCCGCAATCACGGGTTTAATTATTATTTTGTGCAGGGGAATCAATCCCAGTACCCTGCTAATAACCAGGAAACAAAGAACAAACAACAGCAATTCTGTTCCTACCGCTGTAATACTTGAACCGATATAACTTAACCGGGGAATGAGAATAAGGTTCATTCCCACGTTGAATACCACGCACAAAAAAGTAAATATGGCATTAAACCGCTGTTTATTAATCGCTATTAACAACTGGGTAAGGACAGAATTCACAAAAATAAGCACGCCTGCCCATACAAGTATCTGCAGAGCCCCGGCAGAATTCTTAAAACTACTGCCATAAACAGCGCATATTAACTCATCTGCCAGGATAGTAGTCCCCACCGCAATGGGTATTATTATTGCCATCAGGACTTTTATTGCTTTTTCACAGGTAAATAGAAGTGATTCCCTTGAATTTTTATAGAGTTTTGAGAACACGGGGAATAACGCGCCTGTAAATCCCATAGAAATAACCATGAGGACTTCAATGGGCTTAAACGCCGCGCTATACCATCCCACGACGGCGTCA
Organism: Clostridia bacterium; assembly: GCA_030619245.1. GTDB lineage: Bacteria > UBA6262 > WVXT01 > WVXT01 > JAUXBS01 > JAUXBS01. The sequence continues at coordinate 6,050 of JAUXBS010000014.1, forward strand.
CCCTTCATCTTTGAAAGAAATAACGTGGCTGCGCCCCTTAAGTATATCACCGAAAAGAATATGGATATACCAACCGGCAGGGCTGACCTTATTATTTTCCGGCAAAAATCAAAGTCAAACAGGAACCTGAACTTAACAAATTTTTTGTGGAGTATTATTAAACATATAATACCTGAAACTACATTTGCGCCAAGATAGGCATTCACAACTCCCTTAAATCCAAACCCTGCAACCAGCGCGATAATACCAAAAACCATGCAGGCGGCCTTCTGGAATATCTTCACAAACGCCTCGTAACCCATTTGTTCATAAGCCCGGAATATCGCGCAGAATGTTTCAATAAACGTGTTTATAATCAATGCAGCCATCAGCAGGTACACCGCGTATTTCGTGTCTTCAGGAAACCACATAAAATTTGACAGCGCGGCTACAAAACCCCAGGTCAACAATGCAAGCGCTAACTTTATAACAGTAACATTTCCAATGTATTTTCCGGCTTCTTCTATGTTCCTTGAAACTTCGCGTATGGTAAGGACGGACAAACCCAGGTCCGCAAAGAACAAAAACATGGTGGCAAACATTAAGGCAGTTGAATACCTGCCGTAAACAACAACACCCAGATACCTTGCAATATAAACCACAAGGACAAAGGTGAACACCCTGCTCAGTATATCACCGGTGACAAGCCATATTGAGTTTTTTGCTATTCTTCTTACGTTGCTGATTTTTAACTCCCTGTTATTTTATTTAACTATCTTCTCTACTTTTTCTATAACCTGTTTCAAGCTCCTGGCGTACTCTTCTTCATTACCCTCAATAGAATCTGCGAGCCTGTAATATTCAAGCGCCTGCTTATACTTCCTGATAAACATATAGTGTGCTGCAATTGCGGTATAAACATACGCCCCGGTCAGTTTGGAAGTCCCAGCTTCAACTGCCGCAAGTTCGTTTTCCAGCTGGCTAACGAAGCCTTTGGGAAAATCCCCGTAGCAGTACGCGTAATCAACCACATAGAACAGGAACAGGTATATACCCTGTTTCCTGTACTTCTGAACCCACTTATCGGGGACGTACATCACTGTTTCCTCTTTCTTCTTTGGTTCGGTAAATGCAGGGCCAAGGAATGATATGCCTGCCAGAAAATCATCATATTTCTCAAGGTTGAAATTCTTGCTGCTGTAGGGTTCACCATTTATCATGTAATAATACTGCTGGTTCTCAAGGTGCCTGTCAAAATAGAACTGTGATTCCTTTCTTTTAAGCTTCTTGTAGCAAAAAGCGATTTTGAACAGCAGGTCAACGTTCTTCACCTTTGCCCCTGATTCCCTGGCTTTTATATAATAGCCCACCGCGGATTTGTAGTCTTTCTTCTGCTTGTAAAACAACTTGTTTGCCCTTTTCATATACAAACCCGCCTTTTTATTATCCTTTCCCGAGGCGGAAACATTGGATACTTTGGACATGTTTCCCGCATCATCAAACGCTCTTATTGCATAGTAACGGGTAATATCCTTCTTCGGCTTCCTTATGACAACTTTTTCCATTTTACCGTTCTTCTTTCTGGCTCTTACTTTCCTGCTCAATTCAGCCATATCCCATTTTCTTTTAAAATCAAAGGATTTATCCCCGGCGCAGCGGATTTCATAATAACAAACCCTGCCGGCAGTGCCATCATCCCCCACTGCCGTCCACTCAAGTTCTATTTTTTTTCCGTCAAACGCAGTAAAATCCGCTATATCCCCCGGGGCAATTCTGTCCTCCTGGCCGGCAAAACAATTAATTGAAACAACTAAAATTACGAAAACAAGAACAATAAAACGCTTCATCTCACTTCCCTCCTTTTGATAAGAAATTTCTGATCGTATTGTAATTTACAATAGCATCGCTGCATTCAGGGTCTATCTTCATTGCCTTTTCAAACATCTTCAGGGATTCATTTACCAGGCCCTTCCTGAAATACGCTATCCCCATATTATTGTAACCGGACGCAAAATCCGGCTCATGTTTCACCGCCAGCAGGAACTGTTCAATCGCCCTGTCCCATTCCTTCTTATTATTATACACCAGGCCCTTCCCGTTATAACCTGAAGCATAGCCGGTATTAATCCTGACGCTTTCATCGTATGCAGCCATCGCCTCCCTGTTCCTGCCGTTATTGTAATAAATGTTACCCAGGTCCAGAAACACTCCCTCTACATCCCGGCCGGCCCTGCAGGCCTTTCTATATGACAGTATTGCATTATCTGTATCGTTCTTCTGCTTGTAGTATTCAGCCCTTAAAAAAGGATACCTTAATGAGATTATTCTTGACCTGTAATCTTTATACAGTTTATCATCATACACGCCCCTCATATTATAACTGTCCCATACTTCCCGGCGTTCCTGCCAGATTTCACCATCCCTTATTACCCTGAAGAGAATTCCAACCGGTTTTACCGTAAGCCCCCCTGTATCTATGTCCTTGGTAAACCAAACCGGCCTGTCAGTGGAATTTGCAAATTCCGTTCTTACCTTCATCCTGCCGGCTTCAGAACCAGTATGCTTGCCATATATGTTCTTAAAAACATTGCCAAACGCTTCGTACACCTCAACATCGGGTCTCCTCTTCTCAACCACCTTCAGGTATGCCATGGGGAATACAAAGTCATCGCCAAGTATGAACAGGATGGAATCCTTTTCAAGAGTTTTCAGCGTATTCAACGCATGGTCGTATGCAATCCAGTTCCTGCTCCTGTCACTTTCATGGTAATTACCGGTCAGCAGTATCAGGGGCAGAAACACCAGCGCATAAGCCAGTTTGTTTTTAATCAATCCTGAGAGAAACAATATTCCGGCGCCGAGCCATACGGAGAAAACAACCCCGGGCATTATATAAAATCTCGCGGACATGTCAAGAAACATGGGAATCAACGGCATATTTGCATATATAAGGAACCCTATACCGCTTAACAGGAACGTTATCAGAAGAAAGTAAAACTCCCTGCGGTAATCCTTAAATAATTTAAACATACCCAGTATACCCAGTATAAAACCTATAATGCCGAATTGTTTTATTAATGAATAAACAAATGTATATACCTGTCTGGCTGCTGTGCCTATTGAAGGCAGGGCGCCAAGCTCTGAATGAAGCTTTAAAGTGCCGTACTGCGACCTGGTTATAACCTTTATAAACCTCCGGAAATTATCCGGGTTGCCCCAGTTCATAACAGGAGAATTCGCCGCCCTTACAGGAAGGTACAGGTAAAGCAGGGCGCCAAGCAAAACGAAGGCAATAAAAAACATTAGAGCATTCAGGGTATTCTTCCCTGCCTCTTTCCTTTCCTGCTTTGATTTTATCCATATATAATAAAGGAAACCGGGCAGGGCAAGCACTATTGTTATATGATTGGTAAAACTTAAACCCAGCAAAAACCCAATCAGGTATAAATAAGAATTCAGCCTGCCGTCCCATTTCAACAGCAGAAGTATAAGCAGCGCAAGGAAACAGGCATTTAAACTGAACACTTCCGCTGTTACTGCTCCCGGCCAGAATTTCCCTGAAAATGCCAGCATCAGCGCTCCTGTTATCGCAGCTATTTTCCGGAATATTCCCCCGGCGGGCAGCGTAGAACTTGTTTTTATTTTCCCGGTAAACTGCAGGATAATCAAGTAAACCAGAACGACCGTCACAGCTGAGAAAACCGCGGACATGAGATTCATCCTGAAGGCAACACTGCCAAAGGGCATCCCTATAAACAACCTGCCCAGGAGGGTATACAACGGATACCCCGGGGGATGCGCAATGCCCAGGCAGTACGCTGCCGTAATGAGCTCCCCGCTGTCACCGCTATATACCGTGGGACAGAGTGTCTTTAAATATACTACGATTGACAGCGTAAAAAGAAATACGCTTATTATGATATTACTTCTGTTCTTTGTCATTTATCCCCATATTTACAAATCCCTTTTGACTGATATTTTATTCTAACATCATTGCATAAAAACTGAATTAACCTATAAAACTGATTATCCGCCAATAATTGCAGGAAGTTTCTTAAAAAAATGGCTTATGGGAATAATATCAATATCACCTTCCCTGAGTTGACGATTTCCCCCATAAATAAAACAGGCCTTGGCTGAAGGGTAATCCTTTAAAAACGCCTTTAATCCCTTAAGCATTGTAGAATTAATCCTGCGAGTACGTTTAATCTCAAATATCCTGATACCTTTTTGCCCGTATAGCACGAAATCAACTTCCATATTGCTGGAAGTCCTCCAATAATATATTTTGTAACCCAGGTTGAAATAATCATTTATCGCGCGCAACTCTTGAAATAATAAGGTCTCTACGGCATGCCCTTCAGCCTCTTCAGGCATATCAAGTGGGCCCATTGGCCTCAATGTTCTATAGACTCCCGTGTCGAAGAAATAAAACTTTGGATGTACCATAAGGCGTCTTTTAGCTCTCCTGTTAAAGACCGGAACCCTACAACCTATTAGAAGATCCTCTAATATAGTGAAATAGTTCTCAACTACCTTCCGTTCAATAGAACAGTCTTCCGCTACCCTTGAAATATTCAGCACAGATGCCTGAGAAAAACTTGCAGCTTCCAGAAACCTTGAAAATGCTCCAAGATTTCTCGTCAATCCTTCTTGTTGTATTTCTTCTTCCAGGTAAGTCTTAACGTAACTTTCCAGGTATTTTTTTGGATCTTCGTCTGTACAGGCATTAGGAAGCCCCCCATATTTCAAAGAGTGGTTTATATCAAAATCATCACCAAGTTCTAAAGCAGTAAGAGGGTAAAATGAATATGTAAGCGCGCGGCCTGCTAAAAGATTAGGCCCTTTTCTTCTTAGTTTACGGGCGCTTGAGCCGGTAAGAATAAACTTATATCCGTATTTTTCAATCAGGCGGTGTACTTCATTTAAAAGCTCAGGAACTCTCTGGACTTCATCAATTATTATCCAATCACTAAAATTCTTCTGTATAAAATTCTCTAACCTCTGTGGATTGGCTAAAAAGTCATTATAAATCTCCGCTTCAAGAAGGTCCAGGTAAATAGCGTTCTTAAAATTTGATTTGACCCAGGTAGTCTTCCCGGTACCGCGTGGACCGAATAGAAAGAAACTCTTATTTGCCGGGGCTTGTATTAATCTGGAATACATAACTCCATTTTACATAGTATTATGGAATTGTCAAGTAAATTCTTCTCTCAATTATCAGCCCGGTAACAAAATAAAGTGTTAGAGTTCAGCGCTTATTGGAGATATAGCTGAAAAAACTAAGAGAGAGATTTAAGGTTGTGCTTACCGTGAAAAATGAGTAAAATAAATCACAAAGGAGCGCAACCATGA
>JAUXBS010000025.1 GCA_030619245.1 Clostridia bacterium
AGAAAATAGAGGGCAATCCCCCGGGTTTCTTACCCGCCATGATTGCAGGCCTTCACCGGAGGATAGATTCAATAATCACGGAAGCGATGCCGGAGGCGAAGCTTGAAGCAATGGTTCTTAAAGGCGTAATGCTGGGCAGGAGGAAGGAACTACCGCAGGAAGTGCAGGATATGTTCGTTGCGTCGGGTGTGGTTCATACGCTTGCTGTTTCGGGATTGCACGTGGGGCTTGTAGCGGCGATGTTCTTCTGGTTTTTCAGGTTCATAAGATTTCCCAGGAAGGCAGGTTATATCCTGAGTATGGTTGTGGTTATCCTGTACGTGTTGATAACAGGGGCGAGGCCGTCTGCGGTGAGGGCGGCTATAATGGTTGGCGCAGGACTTGGGGCAATGATACTGGACAGGGACAGGCACATCTATAACATAATTGCGCTGGCTGCGCTGATTATCCTGGTAATTAATCCCGGTACTTTATTTGACGTGGGGTTTCAAATGTCATTTGCGGCTGTCCTGGGTATCCTTTATTTAATGCCTTGTGTTTTAAAGGCTTTCAATCATGGAAAGGTGAAGAACAGGGTGGTAAGGTGGGTCCTGGCGTGTTTTGCGGTAACTGCCGGAGCCCAGGCGGGCGTTTATCCCATTATCGCGTTTTACTTTAACAAGATATCACTTGTAAGCCTTGCGTCAAATATCGTTGCCGTGCCACTCGTCGGGATAATAGTCGGCCTGGGTTTTGTTATGTCAATAGCGGGGTTTGTAAGTATTTTGCCGGCAAAAATAATTGGCATGGTAAACGGGCTGTTCATAAGTATTTTTATAAGATACGTCAGCGCCTTTGCCTCCCTGCCGTTTGCTTTTAAATACGTTGTTTCGCCTTCACTGTTGTTCCTGGCGATGTATTATCTGTTCCTTGTTTTCCTGCCCCGGGTCAAAAGAAACAGGAATGCCCGCAGGGCGGTGGTGGTCATACCCGTCGTGTATTTGATTATTTTTATGGCAGGCAGGGTATTGAATAAGGGGGTCCTCTCAATAACGTTTCTTGACGTAAAAGGCAGTATTACTCATATTGGCCTGCCCGGGAATAAAAACCTCCTGGTTTATGGAGGGGGCGGGGCGCCAAAGTTTAATGCCGGGAAGAACCTGGTTGCTCCTTACCTGTGGAGGAAGGGGATAAAAAGGATAGCTGCGATATACCTTACGGGCAGGAATTACAATGAGAGGCATGAGGATACCCTGAAAGCAATTCTTGAAAGGTTTAAAGTTAGAAATATTTATTATAATGGAAATCTTGATATTGATTGCGGTATGAAGGTGTTGAAGTATGAAAGGGTTGTTGAATACGGCGGCGGTTCTTCCATGAGCGTTCTTAGCCCTGAGGGACAGGAAGGCGCTGTCATGCTGAAGTTGAAACGCGGGGATTTCCACGCGCTTTTTGCGGGTGAGGCAGGGAGGAATGCGCTTAAGAAAGCGGCGGGCGGGGGAATGAAGTGCGATGTGCTGCAGTTGACAGGCAGTGGTAAAAAATCATTTTTGAAAGAAATTTTGGATAAAACGTCTCCAAAATATGCTATAATTTCAGGAAAACTTCCTGATGATGAGATCAGCAGGCATGAGGGTGTTGAAATTTACAGCACATCACGTGACGGAGCCGTGACCGTAAAGGTTAAACCGGGAGGAAGGGTTCAATCACGGATTTTTAAGGTGAGGAATGAATAAGAAAAAACTATTTAAAGATGACAGAAAATATATCATGAATACGTACAGGCGGTATCCCCTGTTAATAACGCGGGGGAAAGGCAAGTACGTGTGGGATGAGAAAGGCAGGAAGTACCTTGATTTCTTCAGCGGCCTTTCAGTGTCCAATCTCGGGCACTGCCCTGAAGTGGTGGTGAAGGCGGTGAAGGAACAGGCGGGCAGGTTCATGCATACGTCAAACCTTTACTATACAGAGCCCCAGGTTAAACTTGCGGAGCATATTTTAAGCGTTTCCATGAAGGGGAAGGTGTTCTTCTCCAACAGCGGGGCTGAGGCGAATGAATGCGCTGTTAAATTAGCAAGGAAGTGGGGCAGGGCAAAAAAGGCGGGAGCCCATGATATCATTGTATTCAAGAACTCTTTTCACGGCAGGACCATAGGCACGCTTTCCGCAACCGGTCAGGAGAAGTACAAGAAGGAGTTTGTGCCGCTGCTTGCAGGGTTCAGGCAGGCGGTGTTTAATGACCTGGCTTCCGTGAGAAAGCTGATTAACAGGAAGACCTGCGCTGTTTTGATTGAGCCCGTGCAGGGAGAGGGCGGAATCAATATAGCGGGCAGGGAGTTCCTGGCAGGACTGTATAAACTCTGCAGGAAAAATAAAGCGCTCTTGATTGTAGACGAAGTGCAGTCAGGCATGGGCCGGACGGGAAGGATGTTTGCTTACCAGCATTACCCCGTTAAACCTGATATAATTACCCTGGCAAAGGCGGCGGGAGGGGGGCTGCCGCTTGGAGTGACAGTTGCGGCAGGCAGTGTTGCCGGAGTGCTGTCTTATGGAGACCACGGTTCAACCTTCGGGGGCAACCCCGTATGCGTGTCCGCGGGCCTTGCTGTGATAAGACTCCTGAATAAAAAACTGCTTGATAAAGTGAAGAACACAGGCGGTTACTTTGTGAAAAAATTAGAAGGGCTTAAGGCAAAGCACCCTGAGATTATCAGGGAAGTCAGGGGGATAGGGTTGATGGTGGCGATGGAACTCAATGTTTCAAGGAAAATTATCAAGGGGAAGGACCTTGTGCTGAAATGCCTGGATAAAGGTGTATTAATGAACTGTACCCAGGATAAGGTGATAAGGTTCATGCCGTCTTTGATTGTAGATAAAAAAGATGTTGATACGGTAATAAAAGCTCTGGCTGAAGCACTGAATGGCAAAAAGTAAAGGAGTGGATGTGTTATGGGAAAGAAGACAGCTAAAATAAAAAAAGTGGTCCTGGCTTATTCCGGCGGGTTAGACACTTCGGTGATGATTTACTGGCTGAAGAAGAAATACAAGTGCCAGGTGATAGCGTTTACGGGTGGTGTGGGTTACGGGAAGGACCTTGAATCCGTCAGGAGAAGAGCGCTTAAGGCAGGCGCTTCAAAGGTATACGCGGAGGACCTGAGGGAGGAGTTCGTTTGCGATTATGTTTTTCCTGCCCTGAAAGCGGATGCTATTTACGAGGGGAAGTATGTTCTTGCAACGGCGCTTTCAAGGCCGTTGATTGCGAAAAAACTCGTTGATGTCGCCAAAAAGGAAAAAGCGGATGCGGTTGCCCATGGCTGCACGGGCAAGGGTAATGACCAGGTGAGGTTTGAGGTAAGTATAAATGCGAAAAACCCGGAGTTAAAGGTTCTTGCTCCGTTAAGGAACTGGGAATTGAAGACCCGGCTGGAAGAGGTTGAGTATGCAAGGAAGAACAGGATTCCTATTACTGTAAACAAGACGCAGTTGTACAGCATTGACAGTAACCTCTGGGGGGTGAGCATTGAATGCGGCGCGCTTGAAGACCCCTGGGCCCAGCCGCCCGAGGATGCTTACCGGATAACGGTATCCCCGGAGAAGGCGCCTGCAAAGGCGGAAGTCCTGGAAGTATCATTTAAGAATGGAATACCGGTGGGGATTAACGGCAGGGCGTATAAACCGGTTGAATTAATAGAGAAGCTGAACAAATCAGGCGGTTCGCACGGTGTTGGCAGGGCTGACCTGGTTGAGAACAGGCTTGTAGGCATCAAGTCAAGGGAGATTTATGAATCCCCGGCAGCAGTGATACTGCACACCTGTCACCGGGAACTGCAGAACCTGACGCTTGACAGGGATACGCTGCACTATAAGGAACTCATTGCCGTAAAGTACGCTGAACTGATATACAACGGTTTATGGGATTCTCCGTTAAAGGAAGCTTTTGATGGTTTCATAAATAAGACACAGGAATATGTTACAGGGACTGTAAGGATAAAACTCTACAAGGGCAGTTGTATCGTTACGGGAAGGAAGTCGCCGTATTCCCTCTATGATAAAGGGCTTGCGACTTATGATGCAGGGGACAGTTTCAGCCATGAGTCGGCTGAAGGGTTCATCCGGCTGTGGGGCCTGCCCTTAAAGGTCAGGGCCGCTGTCATGAAAAAAGTGAAGGGAAAGAGGAAATGAAGAATAACAAAATTAAGGATTTTGTGGCTTCCATTAAATATGATTGCAGGCTGCTGCCGTACGATGTGGAAGGCAGTATCGCGCACTGCAGGATGCTGGCTGAGTGTAAAATTATTTCACAGAAGGACAGCAGGAAGATAATCGGCGGGTTAAAAAGAATACTTGAAAGTTATAAAAAAGGCAGGATGAAGTTCTCGGCGAAATATGAGGATATTCATCTTGCTGTTGAGGCGATATTGATTAAAGACATAGGCGAAACCGGCGGGAAGCTGCATACCGCGCGGAGCAGGAATGACCAGGTATCGCTGGACATGAGGTTGTACATGCGGGATATTATAAGTGAGCTTATCCGGCTGATTGAAGATTTTCAGTCAGTTCTCAGGAAAGCGGCAGTGAAGAATATTGACGTCATAATGCCCGGGTTTACTCACCTGCAGCATGCTCAGCCGGTTTTATTCAGCCAGCATATCATGGCTTACTTCTTCATGTTGAAGAGGGACGGGCAGAGGCTGGGGGACTGCCTGAAGAGGGTGAATGTTATGCCGCTCGGAGCCGCCGCGCTGGCGGGGACAGCGTTCCCAATAGACAGGGCGTACGTTGCAAAACTCCTTGGTTTCGAGGGTATTACTTCAAACAGCATTGATACCGTTTCCGACAGGGATTTCATTATTGAGTTCATAAGCGCTGCAGCCATATTGATGATGCACCTTTCAAGGTTCACGGAGGACCTGATTATCTGGTTGTCACCGGAGTTTGATTTTATCCGGCTCGGAAGCGCCTATTGTACGGGTTCTTCCATAATGCCCCAGAAGAGAAACCCTGATGTCGCAGAGCTCATAAGGGGGAAGACCGGCAGGGTTTACGGCAATCTTCTGAACATGCTTACTGTGATGAAGGGCTTGCCTGTTTCGTATAACAGGGATATGCAGGAAGATAAAATGCCCCTGTTTGACACGGTTGATACGCTGATTGCCGTACTGGAGATATTCCCGGGTATGCTCGGGACGCTTAAGGTAAATAAAGAAAAAATGCTGGAGGCATGCCGGCAGGGTTTCCTTAATGCCACTGATGTTGCGGATTACCTGGTGGGGAAGGGCCTGCCATTCAGAAAATCCCACGGTATTGTATCGGAGGTGGTTTCGTACTGTATCAGGGAAGGCAGGAACCTGCAGGATTTAAAGCTCGCCGAACTCAGGAGGTTTTCCCCGGAGTTTGCCGGGGACGTGTTTAAGGCCATGAATATCAGGGAATCCGTTGCCGGCCGCAAATCAAAAGGCGGCACAGCCCCCCGGGAAGTCAGAAAACAGATAAAAACCAAATAGGATTATCCCCTATGTTTCAATTGTTTACATGAATGGGAGAGGGATTGAATCTATTCCTATTAAGAAGAGTATCGAAATAGGCATAAGATATTTGTTTTGATTGTTATTAAACATAAAGCCTTTATTGTAACCGGTTTTTGTTAAAGCTCAGTGATTATAGAGAAAACGTTGATTACGGATAGAGGGATAGTTGTCTGATTGCAGGCCAGTAACGAGAATACCACGGTTCCGTAATTCAGCTGGATATGGTGCTGGTTTTTTAACCCGATCCTTTCCCCTGCCGTCCTTTTTTGCCTCCATTTTTATTGACAATAATATTCATAAATGCTAAATTACCATACATGAATAAGTTTAATTATAAGAACGGTAATTTATTTTGTGAAAATGTCCCGGTAAAAGATATTGCCGGAAGCGTGGGAACTCCGTTTTACCTGTACAGTTATTATACGCTTTTAAACCACTACAGGGCTTTTGAGGGCGTCTTTTCGGGTATACCCCATATTACCTGTTATGCTTACAAGGCAAATTCCAACCTGTCCCTGTGCAGGATACTTGCCGGTGACGGGTGCGGAGCGGATGCTGTTTCCTGGGGCGAGATACGCCGCGCGCTGGAAGCGGGAGTGCCCCCGGGCAAGATTGTTTTTAACGGCAACGGCAAAACGGAAAATGAATTGGAGAATGCAGTAAGGGCCGGGATACTGATGTTCATCGTTGATTCTGAGCCCGAGTTGAAACTGCTTGACAGGGTTTCCCGGAGGTTAAACAGGAAAGCCCGGGTTGCGCTGAGGATCAATCCTGCTATTAATCCAAAGACTCATAAACATCTTGCAACAGGGCTCAAGGAAAGCAAGTTTGGTTTTGCATTTAACAGGGCCCTGGCCGGGTATAAGTTAGCCGCGTCTCTGAAGAACATAGAAGTTAAAGGCATGCATATGCATATAGGTTCGCAGATACTGGAAATTGCTCCGTTCGTCAGCGCCCTTAAAAAATTAATATCCCTGATACCTTCCCTTAAGAAGTCAGGTATAAACATTGAGTACATTGATGTTGGCGGTGGTATAGGTATAACCTACCAGGATGAAACACCTCCGACTTTCAAAGAGTACGCGGATGCGATAACTCCCCTTCTGAAGAAGGCCGGCTGCAGGGTAATATTTGAGCCCGGCAGGGTTATAGCTGGGAATGCGGGCATCCTGGTTACAGGAGTTACTCATGTAAAGAGTACCGTAGGGAAGAGGTTCGTTGTGGTGGACGCAGGTATGGGTGATTTAATAAGGCCGAGTTTCTACGATGCTTATCATGAGATAAAACCTGTTAACGGGAGCAGTAACAGTAAAAGAATAAAGGTTGATGTTGTCGGGCCGGTATGCGAATCCGGCGATTATTTTGCGAGAAGCAGGATGATTGCGGGTGTAAAGGAAGGTGACCTGCTGGCAGTATTCAGCGCGGGAGCTTACGGGTTTGCAATGTCTTCCAATTATAATTTCAGGCCGCGCGCTGCGGAAGTACTGGTCAAGGGAAGTAACTTCTATATAATCCGGAAGAGGGAGGTTTACCGGGACCTGGGCAGGAATGAAGTGGTGCCGGGTATCTTAACCTGAGTTGTTGTGATGGAAAGGCCAATGAAGATGCAGTTTACGAAAATGAATGCTTCCGGCAATGATTTTATAATCATTGACAACAGGAAGCGGGCGCTGCCTGGCAGCCCGTCTGCCGTTGCCGGGAAATTGTGCAGGAGGAAGGTTTCCGTGGGAGCGGATGGTTTGCTGCTGGTTGAAAAGTCAAGGTCTGCTGATTTCAGGATGAGGATATTCAATCCTGACGGAAGCGAGGCGGAGATGTGCGGCAACGGCGCGAGGTGTATTGCGAGGTATGCATACATTAATAAGATTGCAGGCAGGAAAATGCTCATTCAGACAATTTCAGGGACTATTGGCGGGGAGGTTAAGAAGGGAAACGTTAAAATAAAGATGAATGATCCCGGCGAGGGGGGGCTGAACTTTAATTTAAAAGTAAACGGCAGAAAGCTTAATGTATCCTTCATTGATACGGGAGTGCCTCACACGGTGGTTTTTGTTGAGGATACCGGGGGAATTGACGTTAGGGGTATTGGCAGGGCTATACGTTATGATAAGGCGTTTTCTCCCGCGGGTACAAACGTGAATTTCGTTTCCTTGAAGGATAAGAGTTCTATAATTATACGAACATACGAACGCGGGGTTGAAGACGAAACACTCGCATGCGGGACCGGTTCTGTTGCCTCGGCAATAATAAGCGGTATTATACAGGGCATTACCTCACCTGTAAAGGTTCATACGAGAGGGGGGGAGGTTTTGCGGGTATACTATAGGATGTGTAAGACAAGGGATTCATGTCCCGTTGTAAAGGATGTGTACCTTGAGGGCGGGGCTGAGGTTATATTCAGGGGGGCATTTTAAGTTTTAAAGGGACAGAATAAGGGGACTATTTAAGGGGACAGTCCCATTTAGGGACAGTCCCCAAAAGAGGAGATGAGGTTATGTTTTCAGGATCATGTGTAGCTCTTGTAACGCCTTTCAGGAATAATAAGGTGGATATTGAGAAATTAAAGGAACTTGTTGAGTTCCATATTGAAAATGGCACGGATGTTATAGTCCCCTGCGGTACGACAGGGGAGTCTGCGACACTGTCAATAAAGGAAAACGAGGAGGTTATTGAAACTGTTGTTAAAGCGGCCGGCGGCAGGGTTAAGGTTGTTGCGGGTACGGGTTCCAACTGCACCGGTGAAGCGCTGGAGATGACAGCTTTTGCAAAGAAGGTTGGGGCCGACGGAGTCCTTGTTGTTGTGCCGTATTATAACAAACCTACCCAGAAGGGTTTGTACCTGCATTATAAGAAGTTAGCAGAGGAAGTTGATATCCCCATAATCATATACAATATTCAGGGGCGTACCGGGGTAAACATGCTGCCGTCCACGATCATAAAGCTTGCTGAAATGAAGAATATAGTTGGTGTAAAAGAGGCAAGCGGAAATATAGACCAGACAAGTGAGATAGTGGCAGCCTGCGGTGATGATTTTGATGTGCTTTCGGGAGATGATGCTCTTACTCTGCCCATTATGTCAGCAGGGGGCAAGGGAGTAATATCAGTTGTTGCGAATATCGTACCGAAGGATGTGAAATTCATGGTTGATGCTTTTAGCAGCGGTGATGTTGTAAAGGCAAGGGGAATGCACCTGAAGCTGTTTCCGCTCATAAAGGCGATGTTCTATGAAACCAATCCCATCCCGGTGAAGACTGCCATGGGGTTGATGGGAATGATTCCGGATGCGATGAGACTGCCTTTATGTTCAATGTCGGAGGAAAACCTGGAGAAACTGAAGAAGGCATTGAAGGCTTACGGGTTATTATAAAATATGAGAGAAAGGAAAAAATGTTAAAAATAATTGTCTGCGGAGCAATGGGCAGGATGGGTATTAACATTGCTAATATCGTAAAAAACGATCCGAAAACAAAAATATCCGGGGCTGTTGAGATGAAAGGGCATGAGCTGATTGGTAAGGCTGTTACGGGGAAAGTGAAGCTCGTGGATGACCTGAAGCAGGTTATCAACGATGGTGATGTGGTTATTGATTTTACCGGTTCCCGGGCAACAATAGAGCACCTCATTATAGCGGAAGAGGCAAAGAAACCGTTTATTGTTGGCGCTACGGGATTTTCCGCAGCGGAATTAAAGCAAATCAGAAATACATCGTCTAAAATACCGTGTGTGATGGCTCCAAACTGGAGCGTTGGCATGAACCTCCTGTTTAATATGGTCGGGAGGATGGCTGAAACGTTTGAGGATTATGATGTTGAGATTATTGAAACGCATCATAACAGGAAGAAGGACGCTCCGTCGGGGACTGCCTACAGGCTTGCCGAAAATATTGCAGGAGCAATGGGCGCGGGTAAGATGGTTTTCGGCAGGAAGGGAAAGGAAGCAGGGAGGAATCCCGGGGAAATCGCTATACATGCCGTCAGGGGAGGTGGTGTGATAGGCGACCATATGGTTCTTTTCGCCGGAGAAGATGAAAGGATAGAAATTATTCATCGGGCGCATTCAAGGCAGTGCTTTGGGAATGGCGCTGTAAGGGCGGCGAAGTGGGTTGTTTCAAAACCGGCAGGATTATACGATATGAAAGATGTACTTAATTTAAGGTAGGTTTCTGTGAAATATGTAAGGTTTTCAATTGAGAATAGGGTAAGGTACGGTATCGTGGAAGGAGAAAAGGTAGTTGAGGTTTCCGGCAGTATCTTTGGCGATTACAAGAAAAAGGATGTAAAGCACAACCTTTAC